>JADGFH010000351.1:6099-6412 GCA_016743925.1 Labilibaculum sp. | reverse complement strand
TGTTATAATACGGCCAAGAGGAGCTGATTTTTGTTATTCAGACCTAGAATTCGAATGCATGTTAAAAGATATTGAACATTGTAAAGAAATAGGTGTGCAAGGTATCGTTTCAGGTGTTTTGTTACCTGATGGTGAGATAGATTGTATTAGAACAAAGCAATTGTTAGAAGCTTCAGATTCTATGAATTTCACTTTTCATAGGGCTTTTGATATGGTTAAAAATCAGGTGAAGGCATTGGATGAATTAATTGAACTTGGAGTTGATAGAATTTTAACTTCTGGAGGGGAACAAGTTGCTTTAAGAGGTTCTGAA
>JADGFH010000351.1:3565-6089 GCA_016743925.1 Labilibaculum sp. | reverse complement strand
AAACGATAAAAATATTAATAGAGCAAGCAGCAGATCGACTTGTTGTGATGCCAGGAAGTGGTATTTCGGAGGAAAACATTGACCAATTGAGAATTGAGACGAATGCAAAGGAATTTCATTGTTCAGCTAAGGTGTTGATAAAGGGTAAGATGCAATATAGAAATCCGAAGATTGCCATGGGTGGCGAAGAAAGTGTTCCTGAATTTGATTTTTTTGAGGCAGATTGCAATAAAATTCGTAAAATTGTATCTATCCTAAAAGCCGAGGACTAATATTTAATTTTATTAAAATGAGGAAGATCATTATCCTTCTATTGTGTCTCAATTTTTGTTGGGGCTGTACTGAGGTGCACTTTATTAAAGACAGCACAACACGTAAGAAAGTTTTAGAGCGATTTGAAACGAGAAAAGGATTTGCAGAAAAACGTACTGAAGCACTTTTTTCTGTTTTTGAAGAGAATATTACGACAGAAGAATCGGAAGCTCTTCAATTTCTATATTCTTATATGCCATTGTGTGATTTAGCAGATTACAATGGAGCGTTTTTCTTGAAGCAAGTAAGATCTTCTTTTGAGGCTAGAGAGAGTTTTCAATGGGGAAATCAAGTGCCAGATGATTTGTTTCGCCATTTTGTTCTACCATATCGTGTAAATAATGAAAATTTAGATTCTGCAAGACAGGTTTTTCTTAAGGAGTTGAAGCCACGATTAATAAACATGACAATGAAAGAAGCTGTCTTGGAAGTTAATCATTGGTGTCACGAGAAAGTAAATTATGCACCTACAGATATTCGCACCAGTGGTCCTTTAAGTTTAGTTCGCACTTCTTGGGGGCGATGTGGTGAAGAATCTACCTTTACAGTAACGGCATTAAGGGCTGTAGGAATTCCTGCACGTCAGGTTTATACGCCACGTTGGGCACATAGTGATGATAATCATGCTTGGGTTGAAGTTTGGGTAGATGGAAAATGGTCGTACTTGGGTGCATGTGAGCCAGAGCCAGATTTAAATATGGGATGGTTTACCGAACCAGCACGGAGAGCAATGTTAGTGCATACGAAAGTGTTTGGTGATTTTCAAGGAGATTCGGAAGTTGTAAAACGATCTGATAATTTTACGGAAATTAATGTAGTTGAAAACTACGCAGATGTAAAGAAAATATATGTTCAAGTTACTGGTTATGATGGAAGTTTGATCGAAAATGCACAAGTTGATTTTACTTTGTATAATTATGCAGAATTCTATCCTATAGCAAGTAAACAAACTGATTCAAAAGGACTATCATTCCTGACTACAGGCTTAGGAGATATACTAATTTGGGCTAAAAAGGATGGACAATACGCAGGTAAGAAAATCAGCGTTAAGCGAACAGATACGCTTCATTTAACGCTAGGGAAAGAATTTTACGGTGGCAAATTAGCCGATTTAGATATGGTTCCTCCTGTTGAGAAAAATCCTTATGCTGTAGATGAAAGTAAAAAGAAACAAAATGACATTCGTTTGTCTGCAGAAGATCGTATTCGAGTGGATTATCGCAAAAGTTTTATTGATTCGTTGGGAGCTAGTCGCTTAAGTGAAAAGAAAGGATTAGATTCAGATTTGGCTTGGAATCGACTGAAGAAAAGTCAAGGGAATTGGAAGGAGATAGAAAAATTTCTTGAGCTTTCTACAAAAGAAAATAAAGAATTTGCAAAGGATCTACTTTACCAGATTTCTGATAAAGATTTACGAGATACAAGAGCTGATATTTTGCATGATCATTTGATCAATACAATTGAAAAATATAAGCTTGCTGATTACAACTCGAAGGATATCTATATAAAATATCTTTTAAAGCCAAGAATTAAAAATGAAAACCTGATTGCTTACCGTGCTTATTTGCAGAAAGCATTTGATGGGAAATTTGAAGGGACTAGAGCTGAACGTATAGATCAAATTAAGAGATGGATTTTAGATGAAATTCAAATCACTGAAAAGGAAAACTATTACAATCTTCCTATTACACCAAAAGGAGTAAACGAATTACGAATTTCTAATGCTGAATCGCGCGATGTGTTTTTCGTTGCACTTTGTCGTAGTTTAGGAATACCATCTCGACTAGAGCCTGCAGAGAAAACGCCACAATATTTTGATGGTAAAGGATGGATGAATGTTTATTTCGAGAAACAAATAAGTCATCAGCCTATTATAGGATTCGTTCGCTTGCAGAATAAATCTAAGGATTTTGATCCTGGTTATTTCAAGCATTTTTCAATCGGTAAATTGATAGATGGAGTTTATGAAAGTCTGGATTATGGTTGGGATAATAAACTCTCTGATTTGCCTTCGATATTAGAATTGGAAGTTGGAAAGTATCGTTTGGTTACTGGGAAAAGAGGTGTTGATGGAACGGTTTATACCCATTTGAATCATTTCGAAATTGAAAAAGGAAAAACCACAAAAGTGGAATTAAAATTTCGTGATCCTGAAGTTGAAAGTAAAATATTTGGACATTTAGATTCTGAATTTCGTATTAAAAGCTTGGAT
>JADGFH010000351.1:0-3555 GCA_016743925.1 Labilibaculum sp. | reverse complement strand
TTGGATAATAAGGCAGTTTCACTTTCTTCTTTAGAAAAGAAAGATGCTATTGTTTTGATGTGGCTAGAGCCTGGAAAAGAGCCAACAAGGCATTTAATGGAAGAATTTAAAGCTGCAAAATCGAGATATGAAAATTGGAATGGTAATATTGTAGTAATGCAAGCTGAAGAGATTGATGATGCGAATTTATCGGATGCATTTTTCGCTAACATGCCAACCAATTACCAGTTGTTTAAGGATAAGGGTAACAAGTTGATTACACTTGCAAAGAAAGAATTGGGAATTACAGGTAAGATTCAAAAACCATTGATTCTAGTATTGAAGCCTAATGGTGATATAAAATTCGCTTCTAGAGGATATAAAATTGGAATTCATGAGCACTTGTTGAAGACGCTTGAATAAGTAAATTGAAAAATAGAAGATATAAAAATGCCGCTTCATTAAATTGAAGCGGCATTTTCTTTACTTGTATAATTTAGTTGTAAAGCTCTTCGGCAAAACTACCTTCTATTTTACTACCAAGTAGCAGCTCTTCAATAGTTGCTGCAATATCAGTAAAAGAGGTTCTTGTTCCTAAATTAACATTCTGCTTGATGTTTTTACCAAATACCATAACAGGAATGTACTCACGTGTGTGGTCAGTCCCTGGATAGGTTGGATCGCATCCATGATCAGCCGTTAAAATCAGAATTTCATCTTCTTTTAAGTTTTCCTGAATCTGCGGTAAATATTGATCAAACTCCTCCAAAGCAACTTTGTATCCTTCTGGATTTCTACGATGACCAAACATCATATCAAAATCTACCAGATTGGTGAAAATCAATCCTTTTGAATCTTCTTTTAATGCTGTTAGCGTTTTGTTGATACCATCAACATTATCCTTATTGGTTCCTCTTGTGTCCGTTATTCCTTGTCCAGCAAAAATATCACTGGTTTTTCCAATACCAATTACATCTAATCCACTTTTGCTTAATCTATCAAGCATAGTAGGCGCGGGAGGTGTAACTGAATAATCATGACGATTAACTGTTCGAGCAAACTTACCTTCGCCACTTCCCAAGTAAGGGCGAGCAATTACACGAGCAACTGGCTCAAGTTCTGAGCAAATTTCTAAAGCAATTTCACATGCTTTGTACAATTCCTCTAAAGGAATAATTTCTTCGTGAGCAGCAATTTGAAATACCGGATCAGCAGAAGTATATACGATCCAATTACCAGTTTTCATTTGCTCTTCGCCATATTCGTCAAGAATTGCAGTTCCTGAAGCTGGTTTATTAGCCATTACCTTTCTACCGGTACGTTCTTCGAAAAGTTTGATTGTTTTTTCAGAGAATCCGTTTGCGTATGTAGGGAAAGCACGTTCCAGTTTTACACCAGCAATTTCCCAGTGACCTGTTGTTGTATCCTTGCCTTTAGAAGCTTCGGCGGCCTTACCAAATGCCCCATTAGCATTATTGGTTGGTGCTACGCCCATAATATCTGTTAGGTTACCTAAACCTAATTTTTGCATGTTTGGTAAGCTAATGCCTTTGCAATGGCTAGCTATGTTTCCAAATGTATTGGAACCAACATCTCCAAATTCTTCTGCATCTGGCAAATAGCCAACGCCAGCGCTATCCAAAACTACGATTGTAGCGCGTTCAATTTTAGGAATCATAAACGTGTGTTTAAAGTGTATAATTTTAGTTATACAGATGAAGGGTTGTTTAGAAAGTGAAACAAAGGTAATAAAAGTCTTTAAAAGAGATGCTGATCTAATTGGAAAAAATAGAAATTATTTAGTTTTATTATAAATAAAAAATCCCCCAAACAAATAAATGAATGGGGGAGGAAATATATAGAGTTTAATAAAATCTACTGATACAATGCTGCGCGTTGTTCTTTGATTTTTTCACTTGAAATGTAATCATCGTAATCCATTAATTTATCAATGATTCCGTTAGGTGTTAACTCGATGATACGAGTCGCAACGGTTTGGATGAATTCGTGGTCATGAGATGACATTAGAACTGTTCCGCCAAAGTTAATCAAGGAATTATTGAAAGATTGAATAGATTCCAAATCCAAGTGGTTGGTAGGTGTATCTAAAACCAAAAGATTGGCATTTTTCAACATCATTCGTGATACCATACAACGAACTTTTTCTCCTCCTGAAAGTACATCTGCCTTTTTGTAGATATCTTCTCCTGAGAATAACATTTTTCCAAGATATCCACGAAGATAAATTTCACTTGTGTCGCTTGAATATTGCGCTAACCAATCAATTAATGTAATTGGATGACGGAAGAAATCAGTATTGTCAAGAGGTAAATATGCTGGTGTTATGGTAACTCCCCATTCGTAACTTCCACTATCTGCTTTTTCGATCTCATTAATAATATCGAAAAGTGCAGACATTGCACGTGGATCTTTCGAAAGGAATATTACTTTTTCACCCTTTTCGATTGTGAATTCTACATCTTTAAATAAAACATCTTCATCCATCTTTTTACTAAGACCCGTACAAGAGAAGATTTTGTCTCCAGCTTCACGTTCTTGTTGGAAGATAATACCAGGGTAACGACGAGTAGAAGGTTGAATATCTGAAATGTTCAATTTATCAATCATCTTCTTTCTAGAAGTAGTTTGCTTAGATTTAGCAACATTAGCACTAAATCGAGCAATAAATTCCTGAAGTTCCTTTTTCTTTTCTTCTGCTTTCTTGTTTTGTTGTGCTTGCTGACGAGCTGCTAACTGACTAGATTCGTACCAGAAAGTATAGTTACCCGAGAACATTTTCACTTTTCCAAAGTCAATATCTACAATATCAGTACAAACTGAATCTAAGAAGTGACGGTCATGGGAAACAACAATTACAGTATTGTTAAAATTGGCCAAGTAATTCTCCAACCACATTACTGTTTCAAGGTCAAGATCATTGGTAGGCTCATCAAGAAGAAGGTTATCTGGATTACCGAAAAGTGCTTGTGCCAAAAGAACACGTACTTTTTCTTTACCACTTAGTTCCTTCATTAATTTGTAATGAAGAGCTTCCTTAATACCCAAACCACTTAATAATTCAGCTGCTGTACTTTCGGAATTCCATCCATCCATTTCAGCAAACTGTTCTTCCAATTCCGATGCCTTAATACCATCAGCTTCAGAAAAATCAGGTTTGGCATAAATTTCATTTTTCTCTTGTAAAACAGCCCACAATTCTGCGTGTCCTTTGATTACAGAATCTAGCACTGTAAATTCATCAAACTCATGGTGATTCTGCTTTAAAACTGCCATTCTTTCACCTGGTTCCATCATTACTGTTCCTGTGGTTGAATCCAACTCGCCAGAAATGATTTTTATTAAGGTTGATTTACCGGCACCATTGGCACCAATAACTCCATAGCAATTACCAGGAGTAAATTTTACATTAACATCCTGAAAAAGAGGTTTTTTACCAAATTGAATTGATAAATTTGAAACTGAAATCATACAATTACTTCCTTTAATTATTTAGGCGGCAAAAGTAGTGATTTTTATCGAGATTTAAGCCTCTGTGGCGATTAAGTTTTGTAATAA
>JADGFH010000350.1 GCA_016743925.1 Labilibaculum sp. | reverse complement strand
GAGAAATTAAAGGAAGAGAGAGCATCTTTTTATATCTATTTTTCAGCACCTAATTGTGGCGTTTGTAATGTATTAGCACCGAAATTAAAATCCTTAATGGAAGAACAGTTTCCGAAATTAGATGCATTTGAAGTTGATAATGAAATTCAGCCAGAAATAGCAGCTCAGCATAGTTTGTTTACAAACCCAAGTTTACTGGTTTTTTTAGATGGTAAGGAGTTCTTACGAAGAAGTAGGGTAATTGGTCTCGGTGAAGTAGAGGAGGATCTAAAAAGACCTTATCAGCTGTTTTTTGAATAGAGACGCGTTTTGGGAAGCGCCTCTATTATATCTTTTTGATTAATATATTCCGGTTTTTAACATTACCAAAGGACAAGCCTCTTCTGTTTCTATTCCCCGAGCATTAGCTTTTCTGTAAAAATCAGGATTCTCAGTTCCTGGAGGAAACAATATTCTTTCTGGATTTAAACCAATAATGTAATCGTAGTAAGCTTCTTGATTTTTTGGAGAAAGATAAATGGCTACTGTTTTGACTTTGCTTTCGATTGGGCGACCAACTATAATTTCAACATCTCCAATTTTACCTGCTTTATTTCCTACAGCAACTGTTTCAATATTGTGTTCGCGTAATAAGCGAATGCATTGATTTGAATATCTTTCTTCTTTTAAGCTGGCACCTATAACTACTGTCTTTCTCATCTTTCGAATATTTGATGTATTTAGATATCTATATAAGACAAATATAGCAAAAGGGAGAAATTAGCAAAGTAAAAATAGCGTAAATGTTTAATCTGTTCACATAAAAAAAGCTTCTATGAGTTGATTACATAGAAGCTTTTTAACTAGTTAAATAACTGAGTGTTATTTCTGTATTAAAACTGTTGCATAGGCAGAAACACCATTTTCGGTTCCTACAAAACCTAATTTTTCAGTAGTGGTTGCTTTTATTGCAAGATCCTCAACATCAATATTCATTACAGTTGATAGAATTTCTTGCATTTCGGGAATAAAAGGCTTTATTTTCGGGCTTTGTAATGCTATTGTTGAATCAATATTCCCAATTGAAAATCCTTTTTCCTGAATTAACTCTACCGTTTTCTTTAATAGAATTTTACTGTCGATATTTTTTAAGGCTGCGGAAGTATCAGGGAAATGATACCCAATATCTCTAAGGTTAGCGGCACCTAAAAGGGCATCGCAAATTGCATGAATTAGCACATCTCCATCGGAGTGGCCAACACTACCTTTGAAGTGTTCAATTTGAATTCCTCCCAACCAAAATTCTTCTCCCTCTGCTAGCTGATGTACATCATAGCCAAATCCAACTCTAATCTTCATTTGTTCTTATTTTAAGATTTTATCAAGATTTGCAGTTAAGGTAAAGCGTAAAGTGTTTTTTAATGGGTTGTTTTGTGTAGATGGAATCAAATACGAGAAATCTAAATCAAACATATTTAGTTTTACACCTAAACCAGCACTAAAATATTTTCTATTTCCTTTGGTTTCATGTTCGTAGTAATAACCTGTTCGTAAGGCAAATTGCTTTTGATACCAGTACTCTACACCTAAGGACCAAGTGATTTCTTTAAATTCTTCTGTCATTCCTCCTGGAGCATCAGAGAATGAATTAAAAATACCACTCACAACAGATTGATTAGATGTTTCACTTCCAACTATTACTGTTCCTTCCGGATTATCTTGGACACCACCTTTGCTTGGCGTTGGAACCAATAGTTTATTCATATCTGCTGCAATTGTTAATGAGTTGTATCTGTCTAATTCAAAAGATAATGCAGATCCTAAACGTAAGTTTGTAGGAATAAATTCCTTCTTATCATCCGAAGTATAACTAATTTTAGACCCAATATTTGAAATGTTTACTCCCCAAGACCAAAGCATATCTTTTCGGTTTCGCCTAAACTCTTTTTGATAGTATACAGATATATCTGCAGCGAAGGCACTTCCTGCTTTGGTTTCAACTCCAGCAACATAATCTGCCTGAAAATCGGAACGAATATATCTAAAAGCAATACCTCCCGATAAATTATCTGTCAATCTTCTTGAATAAGCCATGTCGAATGCCCATTCGTTTGGATTTTTCGAATTTTCAATTGCATCAGCACTTTCTAAAAATATGATTTCACCTAAGGCAAAATAACGAAGAGATGTGGCAATTACTTGATTTTTATCCAATCGGTAATATCCAGTTAGATATGCGATACTCATGTCATCAACCAAATCTCTTAACCAAGGAGTATAGGAAGCGGCAACACCGTAATTTCCATCAATCATGGCAAATTTAGCGGGATTCCAATGCATTGAATTGGCATCAGGCGAAGTTGCAACACCAACATCTCCCATTGCTCCTGCACGAGAATCGGGTGTAATAGTTAGAAAAGGAACAGCCGTTGATATATAATTTGCTCCGGATGTTGAGCTTTGTGCCAAACTTGTCTTTAAATTTGTAAATAACAAAATGGACAAAAGGCTGGTGATTAGAGTTAGTCTATAATTCATAATAATATAATATAATGGTCTGCAAATATATTCAATTAACTTGTAATGTTTGAATTTATTATTTGAGGATGACTAATTTTTGAAATTTATTGACCACTTTTCCATCATCGGCCCTTACCTTTACACGATAGAAGTAAACTCCACGACCAATGGAATTGCCAAAATCATCTTTACCATCCCATTGAATAGGTCCAACACGATTACCTGATGAGTTAACTGTGGTCTCAATACTTTTAATTAATTTACCTGATATCGTAAGTATTTGAATCAATACATTTAATTCTCTGGACGCATGATTGTGTTCAAAGTAAAAACCAGTATTTGTTGTAAAAGGGTTTGGATAATTTAGAATGTTTTTAAGAACAAGTTCAGCATCTTCGGCCACAATAAAGTCGAGAACATTATCTGATGAATTGTTAACGTTATCCCATACTTTTAGTTGAATATCATGCTCTCCAGGCTCCAAATCCGTTAAACGATAAGAGATTTTACCTTCTTGGTAATTATCCAAATCGGATTCATAGAAATCATTCAATTTGATTGCTTGATCTGTTTTTTGATCTAAAATAGCCATGATATCATGTCCAATAGAATTTCCAAGTGTGTTAATGCCACTGGAGTCCTTAACTACTGCTAAAAGTAGAGGTGATGAGTTGGTTAATCCGCCTGGCGTAAAATGCTCATCATCCATAAACAAGCTAATTTCAGGTCCTAATTTATCATTATTTGCATTGGGGTTTGTTCCACCTATTACAATATTGTTTGTGAAACCTGCCGCATCACTTGCTGAACTGTTCGCATAGTAAGTAATTTTTCCATTGCCATATTGATAACTAATATCTTTTGGAACAAAAAAGTTAAAATCAAATTTTCCATTTGTTACACTAGCTTTTCCTTTAAACAGGATACTGTTTTGAACTTCATATTCGAAGGGATCGTAATCATTACCTCGAGTAGCTTTTGTTTTAAGCTTATCGAATACTGTTGGGAATATGGTTCCTGAGAAATCATTTAAATCGGCACCATTTTCAGATACGATACGGCCTGATATTTTAACTTTACTAAGTGCTTTTAAAGTGTCGATTGCTTGCGTAATATTTACATCATTTAAATTCGTTGTTTCGGCAACATGTTTTGGATAATTTAATTGCAAAGCAGGATCGCCAAGTAAAGTAAAGTTTCTTTTGTTGATTCCTGATCCTGTTTCATTCTTTGTTTTTCTCATGATATCACCCAAACGATTATAATTACCATTAGCATCTTTGTCGAAAACATGATGATAGAAGTTTTGATTAAGAGTGAAGTTTGGCGAAGAGAAAACCAAACGAGTAGTCGTAAATAAACCAATTCCACCGCCTTTTTCTCTAAGGAAAATCATTTCGCCTGAGGAACGTTTTTTGTAATTGTCAAAGCGGCTAAACTCACAGGTAGCTGTCATGAATAGGGGCAATTTATCTGGGTTTTTCCAAGCTAAGATATCATCTAGCATCATTATTTGTTCATGTGCCAGTCCATTTTCATTACCATGTCCTGTGTAATTCATTAGTAGCGTACCTTTGTTAACGCTTTCGCTGATTTCTAAATTTACATCGGGATATTCCTGTCCTACAGAACTAATTATTTGTTCGTAATCATCAAGGAATATTCTTTGAACTTGATATTGAGGGTGATTATTTTCAACCTGTAGAGCTAATCTGTTGGCATCACGCATATGGGTATTGCGGTCTTCGTCATCACCAATAAAACAAATATTCGTTCGCCAATCTCCCCATTCGGAATTGTTGTAGTTCAGTATTTTGTCATTTGCAATTTGTGCTTCTTCACTTGTATTTACAGGAAATCTACCAATTCCAATGTCTAGCATACCAGAGGCTTCTCCTTCATCATCATCTAATAATCCGAAGAAGTCATCGGTTACAAAAGACTGTGTTGGAATTAGGGAATTTTCTGATTGATAGGTGAGAATTTGATTGGTATTATTTTCCTGGTCAGACTTATTGTCGTATGATCCATCGCCAAATAGCAATAGATACTTTGGGATTTCGGATTCATTTGTAGCACGATCGTAAAACATTTTAACGAAATTTCTAATGGCACTAACATCTGGAGCTCCGGATGAAAATTCATTGTAAATATCCTCCGGATTAATTACCTGAACACTTAAAGCATCATTTGTACGATGAAAATCAGCAATTTGATTGGCGAAAGAAGCAAATTTTGAAGGGCTGATAATTAGCATATCTTTTTGCGATAATGCATGTAGATTTTGATTTTGAATAGTGCCAATAAGTTTTGGGCTCGGAAAATTTCCTGTTATATCAACAGCAATGTATTCTTTTAATATGCTTGCATCAGCATTAAATGATGTTTTATTGTTGTTGAAAGAAGATAGAATTAATTTCAAAGATACTGGATTTGAGACATCCCATATTTGAATTTTATCATTTGTGTTTTGAAGTGTGAAATTTGCAATATTTCCAGTTCCAATACTTTTAGTATCCCGAAATGCCATCTGATTAGTTGTGAATGTCAACTCACGTCTGGCATTCACGCGCAGAAAATTTAGCCATCCTTTTGATGAAGCGGAACTTTTTTCATAATCAATATCTATTTTGATTTGATCGGAAGAAGGAGTGAAGTTCGTAAATTTCATTTCAGTTTGTGAAGCATAGCTGGATGTATAGCTTCCCGTGTTTACCTGCGGTATAGATATGTTACCAATGACAGAACCACCAGATTGTAAATTGAAATTTGTACTGGAAGATGATCGAGCTACCAAGTTGCTTGTTATGACAATTGGTTCATCATTTATTAGGTTTGAAAATTGGAATGAATAAGAGTAATTAGTAGTGATATCAAATTTATCACCTAACCAAAGCCTACCACTTTCAAGTAGATTAATCTCATCTTGATCAATTACGGCATAATCATCAAAACCATTAATAGTAATGTTTGAAGTGGGCAAGGAGGGAGTGGTTTCCATTGTTAGAGGAGCTCCCAAATCCGAACTTAAAAAATAGTAGGATAAGTTTGAATACAAATGATTCTTATGAACGAACTCATTTTTGTTTTCATCATACTTCCAGGAGGTTGGCCCTTTTACATAGAATAGAATGTAATCTCCCGAATTAAAAATACCATCGCTACCTTTATCCATAAATATAGGATTGCTGGCAAGATCATCAATACTTTTATCCGAATTCATTTTTGAAAGCATTCCACCCCCTGAACCATAAACCCGCACATTTTCAGGTTTAGAAATCCCCATGTCGATGAGTTGAGAATAGGTTATTTTGTGAATTGCAGTAGTGTCAACAGAGATTTTAGCCCAAGCCCCTGTTTTAAGTACAGAACTACTGACATACGATTTTGTTAATTTTACTGATTTTGCTTGCTTTAGTTTTTTAAATCGCAAAGTAAACCTTATCAGTTTTTCATATTGGCCTGAATTTGAATTTTTGCGAATGGGAATTAAGCGAACTTGTTGAAAGATCTTTTTTTGAATTGAAACAGCTTGTATTGATAGACTAATTTGATCTGATACCCTTTTATTTTGCAAAATCTGCTTTTCAATGGAACTTAACAATTTAAATTCCGTATCCACTAACTCAACTTCAAATAAGTCATTAGTTGAACCTAATAATTGCAAGTGTGAAAATTCAGGAAGCCAATTATTTTTTTGATCAATAGAAGCACCTAAAAACATAAGTGTGTTAATATTCTCTCCATTTGGATAGAAGACTTTGTTTTCTGTCCATTGTAAATAAAAAGGTTTTGATATTTGTGCAGACGCACTAATATTCAAAAGAGTGAAAAAAATAGTGAATACTACAACAAGAAGTTCGATCAAGCAGAAGGACAGCTTCAGTTTCTCTCAAAGACAATAGATGACTTTAAA
>JADGFH010000349.1 GCA_016743925.1 Labilibaculum sp. | reverse complement strand
CTTATTATGATATTTCGAAAAATAAATTTACGAATAGAAATAAGACATAACATAGGGGCGTGAAAAATATAACGTTTTTTATGTAGTTTATAAACTATCCAGATAATTCTATAATATGGAATTGGAAGGATAAAAACGGTTGATTTGAAGCAAAAAAAAACAGAACTAGAATGTTAAAATCTCAGCCCTGTTTGTTGTAGTGATTTATAACGCTTTCTTTATTTGTGATATTAAACTTTTTGTACTTTCAGATTCATATCGATTGCCATTGATGTATACCACAAAAGGGCATTTGCTGGAATCGGTTAAAATTTGCTCTATAATAAATTTAGGTTTAGGGTTTATTTGGCTTATAATTTCCTGAATCTTATTACTGAAAACTTTTGCCCGTTTCTTTGTTCGATGTAGTTGAACCCTACAAGTGTCATTGCAACATTTCTGATGATGATTTGTAGGAGAAAATGAAGCTCCGCAATTGTGACATTTTCGCTTTTCGTGTAACGTAGCCCCGTTACATAAATCTTTTAAAAGAGATTCAGCCCAATCGATATTTATTTGACAATCTTCTGATAATTCATCAAGACCATGAAACTTTTTGAAGTGCTGAATTATTTGAGTTCTATTCATGATTATTTTCCTCTTTTAATTTCGTGCTCACCTTTGATATTGTAGCTTTAGAGCATCCGATCATGTTGACGATATATCCCCAGCTTTTTCCATCCTTAAGTAAACTTTCGATTTTACCTTGTAGTTTAGTATCTTCTGGTCGGCCTTTGTATTTTTTTTCTGCTTTTGCTTTTTTAATGCCCTCCTTCTGTCTTCTTCGCCTGTCTGTGTAGTCTTTTCTTGCCGTTGCTGCCAGTACGTCCAGCATCATAGAGTTGACTGCCTCCAAAACTCTTTTTTGAAACTCGTCGGTAGATTCAGCCATGCTGTGGCTGGTTGGCAAATCCATTGAAATAATTTTAATGTTATTGCTAACAATTATTTGCTTTAGTTTTTTCCAGTCGTTTTCTGAGAGTCTCGTGATTCTGTCTACCTGTTCAAGGAGGATTGCGTCACCTGATTCAGCAAATTCCAACAATCGAAACAATTCAGGGCGTTTTAGTTTTGCGCCTGATTCATTTTCCACGAACCATGCAGAAATTTTTATTTTTAAATTTTCCGCAAAATCACACAATGTAGTTTTTGCTCTGTTAGCATCCTGATCTTTGGTTGATGCTCGTAAATATCCGTAAATCCTCATTTCGGTACGTTTTAAGTGGTTTTCTAAATGCGGTACACTTTACATTGTATATTGCATTTACTGTACTAGTTTATTTGTGGTTCTCGAAAAGTGTACTTTAATTGTACCACCTTTTCTCTCTAATTAAACTCTATTACTTGTTGCTCTGATTTAATCGATATTATTTTTTTTGATTCAGAACATTTCAATACATGCTCCCCAAGTTTGGGATGAACACAATTGCGAAGAACTTGTGCTGGACAATGATTATCTTTATAATAAATATTTCCATCATAGTGTATCCCTAACCAATCTTTCATTGATTGAACACTTTCTTTTGAAGAGCCACTTGTTATAAATCCTTTTGGACTTGGAACATCAATATTTGAAATATCGAAATTTGACCAAAAGTAATGTCTACCAAGAATAGCCGTTGGTTTTATTAATGGCTCATAATAAGGCTTTACATTTTCAACAATCCATTTACCCTTATAAAAATGTTGGAGAAATATTATTGCTTGCCAAAGCATTGGATCAAAAAAATCAGCAACATCGTGTCTGGTTGCTTTCATCATTCTACTATGTTTCTGACATGGAGGAGAAAACCACACAAAATCAAATTCATTGCGATGCTTTTTTAAATATTCCATCGCATCCCCGATAACAACAATATCGTGAGGGTAAAGATCCTGGTAAACCTTGGCAATTTTAGGATCTAATTCTACAGCGGTAACTTCTACGTTTTTCCAATTTTTACGATTTCCACCAAGCCCTGCGCATAGGTTGAGTGCTTTCTTCTTCGTATTCATATTCTTCAATATTATTTTTCGTTGAGAATTTACTTTTCTAGGTTCATTTTTGAAGCGGGGCCAAACGCAAGGTTTCTTTGATGTCAAAAGATTCAAATTCCTTTCCTTTTTTAGGGTCAGCTTAATCTATACCCTATTTTGAACCCGTTTTGTGTTTATTCGTATTTTTTATTCATATCAGTAACTTTCTCATAAATGTATTTTACCTGATTTTTGAAAAAGATTGATTTATTAAAAACTGCTTTTCTAATCTCTGGATTCATTTTTTCAATTCTTCTATTGAGTGTAGTCTTTGAAATTTTGAGTTTAAAGGCGAGTTCCTTTCTAGTCATTGTTTCATATTCCATAATCTTCAGGTTTTGGGGTTTTACAATCTGGACATATAAAAACTTCTCTCAAATCATACCACATACCACAACAAGTGCAGACGTGCCAGATTTCATGATTCAATATTTTAGTTTGCTTTTTCATAGGTAGAATTATTTGCGGTTATTAGTTTTAAGTATCTATCGTTTAGGGTGTGTCCTGTTTTTATTTTTCCATCTTCTATAAGTGTTAGGATTGCTTCTGTAATTTGACTGCCTAACTCTTTTCTTAACTCTACCCATGTTATATGGTTAGGGATGATCTTCTTTTTAATTTTCTCATTAGTCAGTCTTTCTATTGCTTCAAGTACATTTTGTTCCATGGCCTAGGGGTTTGGTTAATGATTCATCTGTTTTCTTTTCAAATTCATTAAGGAAGAACCTAGCCGCTGAACCATGATACATCTTTCTGGTTCCGTTGATCGTTACTATTATCGAAGTCTTTCTACTGGGTATTCCTTTTGTCTTTTTTCTATTAGGGTTTGTTGTCTTGGTCAACTTTAATTGGGACCCGAGTTTATCTATCAGGTTAATTATTTCTTTTTCCTTTTTGGTCTTATTGGCTTTTCGCTTTTCCGATACTTTTAGGTTGTAAGCTTTATCTCTGCATTTTCGATTGTGGGAGCAATACTTTGATTCTTTTTTCTGGTGGGAAATATCCGCTCCACAACACAAACAATATTTCTTTTCTTTTACCTCACTCTGTTCGGTTGAATCCGCACATACAATACATGGTGTATTCGTCCCCTTTTTTTCTGCGTTTTTTGTAATATTCCAGTTTTCTAAGGCTTCAAAAGTGGTGTATTTGTCCCCTTTTTTACTGCGTGAAAAAGCTTTTAACTCCAATGAAATAAGGTCTTTTAGGATGTTTTTAATATTTCGTTTTGCATATTGGTTTATTAGCTTTTCTAGTAGTAGTTTATTTCGTTGTCTTTCCTTTCTACTTCTTTCGTCTTTAATCCACCAATCGGGATTTCGTAAGTCTTTAAACTTGCTTTTGTATTTGGCTGGAAGTCGTCTTGTAGTTTTGATTTGATCCCATTCGAAAAAGATTGTTTCATCGATGGGTTTTAGGAACTTATCTAGTATTAATCGGGTAAGTTTTTCCTTATCCAGTAGATCAGATAAGGAGTGTATTTGATGAGATTCCACAGCTCTCATACGGGTAAACTTGGATTCAACTCTTAATAATTCGGCTTGTACTTTGGATTGTTCGGCTTTGTCGTAAAATTTGTAAGTAGCATTTGTAGTATTGTAGGTATAGCCGTAACCCGTTTTTCCATTTAGCTCCATATCGGAGCGTTCCGATCCTCGACAATAAACAATGCTTTCTAAAAAGGTTTTGGTATCAATTTTACATTTTGAAGTATCCAGATTTAAACCGATTTCAAAACTTTTTAATTTGGTTTTTTTAGGTTCAATTCCGAAAGCTTTTAACTGAGATACGGCTCTTTGTAAGTCCTCATAAGTAAGGCGGTTAGCATTATTTAAACCATTATTGTAAAACTTATGAATTGAACCTTTTACCTTAGCTTTTCCTCTTGGTTCAATTACAAAATCTAAACCATTGTAATGAGCCTTTCTACTTCCAAGCTCTTCACCTGAACCTACCGAAGTAAGCACCGAAAATTCCAGTTCTGGTATTTGTTCCCAAACAGTAGGACTAAAATTTAAAAGCTCTATGGAAATGCCGTCTATCAAGGTTGTGTAGTGGTGAAATATGGTGAGTTAATTGTCTTTAAAAATAGGTGTATGCGTACCCTAAAGACGTGCGTTTTTGCTTTCCTGAAAGGGAAAATTTCAAAAAAAATACAGACTTCAAAAGTCTGTGTATTCGTAACCTTTTTTACTGCGTTTATTACGCTGAATTATCAATAAAATAGGCTCGTATGGTAGGTTTAAGAAAAACCATTTTGCAAGCTCATAACAACAAAGTCTTTGTTAATTCCAAAGCTTCCACCTTTTAAAATATGAGTTACTTTCTTTTCGATTACTCTGCCAGTGAATGATTGAATAGAAATGCTGTATTCTGCAAGAATTAAAACATCTCCAATTTTAAAGCCTCTATCATTTTTGCGAACTTCAAAAGTCTTGGTTCCCTTAACTACTTCTTCGAAATATTCGGGTAAAATTTTTAATAGGTGTTTCATTTTATCTGGGCTTTATAGGGTCGTATAACTAATTCCGCTTATTAATAAAAACACTACTCCAACTAGAGGAATACCCCAGATAATTGAAGTCATAAACCCGACTTTAGACAGGATATAAACCGTTTTATTTATTTTTTGATTTTTCATTATACTTTGTGTTTAAAAGGGGAGGGGTGTTAGTTTTGAGGATTAAATGTTTCATTGTAATAGAGCGTGAAAACCTCTCTGCAGATTACCCAATCACGACCGTCTTTAGTCATGGGTATTGGGTTGAATTCATCGACTAATCGACGGTTAAAAGTTGCTCTACTCCAACCAAGTATTTTACAAACAACTGTTGAGGTAAGCATGCGGCTTGCACCACATAGCAGATCTAATTGAGCATCTAGTGTGTTTGTCTCAATTTTATCTTTTAATTGTTTTACCTCCTTAACTAAGGCTGATAAATCAATACGACGAACTTGAACAAACTCTTCTTGTAATTCTAAATCCATATTTCTTGCTTTTAATTAAGATTACTTGGTTCGTTTAACTTCAACTATACTACCTATTGTTCTCTTTGAAAACTTCTTACCTTCTTCAATTGTAAGATTGCTCGCAGTAGTGCTAATTGAGCGGTATTGTGAGCTAGGATACTTTTCGACATCACCAATTAGCATAGCCCTCATAATTGGTGCTAATGGTCGCTTTAATAATTCTTTATTTTTCATATCTTTGATTTTATTGATTGATTATTTTGAACAAATATAGAAGATAATTTTCAACTAGCATTAATAATGGGAAGATAATTTTCAACTTAAATTATGAGCACAATCTCTAGGATAACACAACTGGCAGAAAATGAAAAGATTACAATAACTCAATTAGAGAGGGTTATTGGTGCTAGCAAGGGAGTATTAAGCAGAGCTTCAAAAAATGATACAGACATTCAAAGTAAATGGATAACTAGTATAGTTGAAAATTATCCCTCGTATAATGCTTATTGGCTTTTAACAGGTAAAGGTGATATGTTCAAAAATGACACTTTGGTTGTAAGTAAGAATAGCAATATTGGAGTTCCTTATTATGATGTTGATTTTTCTGGTGGGTTTAATGCTATTTTTAATAATCAAACATTATTACCAGATCACAATATTGTTTTTGCACCATTTAAAGATGCTCAGTTATGGTGCAATGTTACAGGGAATTCTATGGCTGAAAAGATAAATCATGGTGATATTATCGCTTTAAAGGAATTGCCTAACTGGGAGGATAATGTATTGTTTGGTGAAATTTATGCCGTTGTAACAGAACACTTACGCACCATTAAAATAATCCGTAAATCTGATAATAAAGACACCTTTAAATTAGTCCCAATTAACACTTTAGACTTTGATGAAAATGAGGTTAGAAAAACTTCTATTTTGAAAGTTTTTGAAGTTCTAGGGGCAATTAAGAAATTTTTTTAAATTTTAATGCTAAAAAAAAGTAAGGTCATTTGTGTTTTGAATTGGTGTAAAAATAAACGAGTATTCTAATTAAAATCACACAAAAACTTGATTATTGAAAAAGATTATTTTTAAGAGATTTATATAGTATTAACCATTTTAGACATTAAATTATCAAGTATGTGTGTTTGCCTTGCAAATCAGATAATTAGTAGAGAAAAAGAATTGATTAATATTATCATTTACACATTCATTTTGAATTAGTGAAGAATAAGAAATTACCTAGTATCTAATTTACAAGTTTGCTAAAATTAAATTGTATATTTTTGTGAAAACTAGTAACGTATAATTATGGAAAGAATTGAATCAATACCATTAGGTCAATTATTATTAGATAAAAAGAATCCTAGGATCCATCAAAATATTTCGGACAACATTACACAGTTAACT
>JADGFH010000348.1 GCA_016743925.1 Labilibaculum sp. | reverse complement strand
CCCCATTTTAATCGGCCGCCTACAATGAATAAGCCTAAAAAGAAAAGGAAAATAATGATCGCTCCGATGTAAACAGGCCCAACTGTAAAGGGTTGATTTCCCCAATAATGATGGTTGTCAACTTGCTCTAATCCATAATAATCGCCAACACTTTTCATTTGGCCACCATTAATGTAATTCAACACTTGCATGCCTTCTTGCGGAGATCCGCCTCCACCTTTTACATTCGGAATAAGAAAACTTAAAGTTTCCTGAATGCCATAACTCCATGAAGTTCCGTAATCTTTATCAACACCCGCTGTTTTATTGTCTTTATCACCTAAAGTAAGTTCGGATTTCCCACGGATGGTAGATTTTGTATAATCGTATGAGTTGTATAGATTGGTGAAATTAACGCCCAATGCAATAATAGATGCGATGGCTAAAACACCAATAGCCTTAAAGAAATGAGCTAAATTCTTTTGTTTTAATTGATAATAGAATTCAAAAATGATCAGGCATAATACCATGATCACAAAATAATATGTCATCTGTATGTGATTGGAATACAATTCCATGATGAGGAAGAAGGTTGCGAGTAAACCTCCCCAAAGATATTTACCCCGGAAAACCAACAATATCCCCGCAAGGGCAGGAGGGATAAAGGCCAATGCATTAACTTTCCACAAATGACCAGCACCAATAATAATGACAAAGTAGGTTGAAAAGGCGTAGGCAATTGCTCCAGCTATGGAAAGCCATGGATTTACCCGCAAACTAATTAGGAGAATATAGAAACCAATCATGTATAATAAGAGATACTTTACAGGATCAGGAGTGTAAAGCTCCATCATTTTTTTGAATGTGGACATGTCTTTTGCACGATAAGCCACATTGATATGGTAGGAGGGCATTCCTCCAAACATAGAGTTAGTCCACAAGGCGTTTTCACCTGTTTGATTGCGATAATCAACAATCTCCTTTTTTGCTCCCCAAGCATTTATAGAGTCACCTTTTTTATACACTTTTCCTTCCAATACGGGTTGGAAATAAATGAAAGCAATAATTAAAAAAATAAAAATTGCTGACAAATAGGGTATCAGCTTTTGAAAGTGATTTTTAAAATCCATGTGTACCGTTTTTTTTATAAGCCACTAAAGTACAAAAAAAGCAGAAAGCTTTGACTAAAGAAATCGATGCTTTTTGGAGAATATAGAGACATTCTTAAAATTCATATCTGAGGAAAACATTAGGCGTAATACCTAATGAATAACTATTTACTTCTCGCAAGTAATTTGTATCATCGAATTTTATGTTATAAGTTCTATCTAAAATGCTTTTCCTATTGTATAAGTTTAATAATTGGAAGCCTAACTTTAAATTTTCATTCTCAGAATTAGATAATTTTGTATTATAAGATGTAGTAAAATCCAATCGATGATAAGGTGATAATCGTCTTTTATTTATATCCCCACGTTCTATATATGCATAATTTTCATCATTGAGATCTTCTAAAATAGATTTGGCTTGAGTAAAGGGTTTTCCTGTTCTCCAATTCCATTTTAATGAAAACTTAAAATTATTTCTATTATAACATATTACAAAGGAAAGTTTGTGGCGAATATCATAATTACCTGGAAAATATTTACCACCATTGAGATTGTAAAATTTATATTCCGTATTTACAAGAGAATAAGAAAGAAGATACATCCAATAATTTTTATGTTTTCTTAACAAAGCATCCAACCCAAAAGTTCGACTTGAGCCTTCAGAATAATCTTGATCACGATTTACAAAAGCTTTTGAAATGGAAGTTAAGCCATCAATTTCTTTGTAATAGGATTCTAGTCCCAGTGATAATCCGTTTTTTTTCCATTCAAGGCCTGCTAAAACTTGTTGGCTTGTAAGTACTGGCAAATTTTCATCATTAAGTAAGGCCCATACTTGATTTTCCAGCCCAAAGTCACTAAAATCAAACTCTATAATTTGACTTATATTTTGACTCTTCATACTAGCTGAAAATTTCAAATACAAAGGCAGACCTAATCTAATTTTTGAAAAAAGTCGCGGTTCAAAATATAAATTTTTGCTAGCTGATATGTAATTCAATCTTACACCTAGATTAAAGTAATAAATATCATTTTTGTTAAGTTGATATTCCGAAAAAACGGCATATGACTCGTACGACTGTTTATCTTTGAAACCAAAACTAATATTATCATCGGCTTCATCTTGCATTTTAATATTAAACTCTACTTTAGGTTGGGAAAATTGTATTCCTGCTTTTATGCGATTTTTTGTTTTAATTCGGTACCGAAGATCTGTTTTGAGTCTAAATTTTTGAATTGTATTTTCTTTACTACTCAAAAAAGTATAATCATCTTTAAATTCTCCAGAATAATTTAGACCATAATAGGAATAATCGATTTCAAATGTAGACTTAAGTTTGGAATGATGTTTTTGCTCATAAATCAAGTTCAATCCTTGATTATTGATATCCAGTTCATCTCTACTTTTTAGATTATCTTTGAAAGAGAAAGAGTAATTTAGCTTATTTTTAGAATATATATAATTCACATACAATTTGTTTTTATCAGAAATCTTTAAGTTTGTACTAAAAGCTAAATCTTCAAAATAAAAATTTGTGTTCGACTTAGTAAAACTAGTAGATATAGCTTTGTTCTCTGATATAATTGTATTTTGGAACACTCTTTTCGAATACTTTTTATAACTAGGTGTTCGAAATAAATCACTATACGATCTGCGGGCAGATACAGTAAAACTTAAAATACTTTTTTTGACTGGGACTGCGAGCAAAACATCGGCATAGTTATAATTAATTCCAATATTTCCCTTTACTCTTTTAGCGATTTTTGTATCCGAATTCATATCAATAACTCCAGCAACTCTGTTGCCATATTCGGCTCTCGCACCGCTTCGAAAAACTTTTATATTTGAAACATTTTGAGAATTAAAAGCCGAAATCATTCCAAAGAAATGGGAGTTATGGTACATGGTTATTCCATTCCACAATACAAGATTCTGATCAGGTGTTCCCCCTCTTATAAAAAGATCAGAATTTGACTCCGAGGGACTATCAATACCTGGCAATAGCTGTAAGCTTTCAAAGTAATCTGATTCTGGAGAAGCTTCAAAGGAATTTAGGTCTTTGGCTGATAAAACAATAGATCCATCATCATTATTTCGAATATCATCACTAATAAAATTAATTAAAACTTCCTTCAGTTCTTCACTTGATTCACTTAATTGGACCTTTATTGGTAAATTATGCTTCGTTTTTCCAACTACAAATTTAATCGTAGTATATCCAATATATTGTATAGTGATAGTATCGAATATAGCATTCTCTTTTAATTCAAAATAGCCACTCTTATCTGAAACGGTTCCGATTTCCTGAGTTGAATTAATAATTGTTCCACCCCAAAGAGGTGTTTGTGTGCTTTTTTCAACCAAACGACCTGTAATGGTAATTTGTTTTAAAGTTTCATTTTCTTTTATAGTAATATATCTGTCACTAATTTTCTCAAATATTAAGGATGTTTTATCCTGAAGAATTGTAATAATAGAGTCTAAATGAGCCTCTGAAATAGTCATTTCTATTTTATGCTGGCTAACAATATCATTACGATATGAAAAACGGGTATCATACTTAATCTCGATATCAGATAAAACCTTTTTTAGATTGGTGTTTTCAAATTGAAAAGATGCTTTTTTCTCCTGTGAAACAGCCAGAAAACTTAACTTAATAAAAATAACAATTAAAATAAACCTCATTACTTAGCAGACAGTATCAATTGATTTTGAGAATCTATTCTATAATTTATACCCATAGAATTGAAAACAATCTTTAGAGCAAGGTCTAAATCATCATGGCAAAAACTTCCTGTGAAACGCTGATTTAAGTCAATCTGATCAGGATTGCATCGAATGTGATAGTGGCGTTCAAGTTCTAAAATTACATATTTCAAGGCTAAGTTTTCAAAATGACTTTCATTACGAGTCCATAATGGGAGTTGATGAGAAAGAGTCCAATTTTCGTTTTGATCACCTACAAATCGAATAGCATCACCAGCTTTTAAAATTAACAGATCAGTCTTTGTTGCTACTTGAACTCGACCATCAAAACATTGAACCTCAAAATAATTTTTACGGGAATTTACATTAAACTCTGTACCAAGTACAGTGACCATTCCTTTTTCTGTCTGAATAGTAAATTTTGAGCCTTCAACCACCTTAAAGTAAGCTTCTCCGTTAAGATTCACATTTCTATTTTTATCCCAAGATTTTGCCTTAAAAGATATCTTAGATTTTGCATTAAGCTTAACCGCAGATCCACCAGGTAAACTAAAAGCTAACTGCTCACCTAACTCGCTTTCGTATTTTGTATCGGAAGGGATAAAGAAGAAAACACCTATTAAGATCGCAACAGATGCGGCTACAAAATATGTCCATGAAAATGGAGAAGACTTCTCTTTTTCATTCTTCTTTTTTTGTAAAAAAGACTGAAAAGCTTTCTTCTCATCAAAATTTGGCTTTTTTAATAATCTAGAAGTGTTAGCTATTTTTTTATAAGTTTCAAAATTTTCTGATTGTTCGAATATCTTCAATTCCTCATCAGATAACTTATCACTAAGCCATCGAGCCAAAAATGTATCATCATTGAAATTATTCTGCATGAGTTTATTGTTATGAAACTAAATCAGTCAAAATTCTACCGTTCACTTATTTAAGCTATTTTTTATTTTAACCCTATCTATTAAATAAAACAGCTATATCTAATATTACCCTACCCAAACTTTAAATGTTACCTATCGTTTTTCTTAAAGAAATTAAAGCAAGGTGCATTCTTTTCTCAATTGCTTTCACCGAAACATCCATCATTTCGGCTATTTCCTTATAAGTTTTATTATCAATTCGATTCAATAAAAAAACGACCCTTTGTTTTTCTGGTAAATCAGCAATTGCCTTATTCAATTTCGTTTTAAATTCAATTTCTTCTAACAGATATTCAGGACTTTCATAATTTAATTCTTGCTCTTTTTCCTGATGATATTTTAATTTCACTTTTTGATGATCCACAAGATTTAAATATAGGTTCTTAGCTATTGTATATACAAAAGATTTCGCTTTGAGGAACAATACCTTTTTACAGTTTTCCCATAATTTTATAAATGCCTCTTGAACAATATCATTAGCAACATCCGTATCCCCACATTTATAGTAGATGAAATTATAGAGCAAGCGAGAATGAGAGTCAAAAATTCTCTCAAAAACCTTGCTTTTACACAAGGATAATTCATTACTGTCTTTATCTATTTTCTCCACGTTTCCGTTTACAATAAAAATGAAATTATGTTGCTTTAAGAGCTGCCTCTAAATCGAGCTCAATTTAAAATAAAATTATTTAAAACTGCTTCATAATTTACACTTTTAAAATATATGAAAATTTTATCTCAAGTATTTGATAGTTAGTGTTTAATGTTTGTTTTGTGCCGATTATATATTTTAATTCAACACTATGTTCAAAAAAAAAGTAGGGTTGATAAGTCGTAAGCTGTTTAATATATATTAAAAGGTAATAAACAATGAAGATATAATCAGAAAATTCATCATTACGGAAATAGAAAAAACACTAATAAGATATAATATATCAATAATTGAAAGTGGGTCCTTTTTTTAGGGGAAAAAGGATCCAAAAAGGGCATCGCCTCAATTAGATTTGGGGTGATGTTTTACTTATTAAATAATCAAATCCTAAAGGACTAAATTGTTTACACATGGCATCAAAAAAACTAGTTTTAGAAATAATTAAAGGCATCCATAAGTATCCAAATCGTAACGCCTTTTTTATTGACGGTGAGGCTTACACTTATAAGAATCTAGAAAAACGAATTTGTTGTATTCTAGAACAAATAGATAGCAATACAGGAAAACAGTCACAATGTATTGGTATAGTAGAAAAGGATGATATTGAAACTTATGCTAGCTTAATTGCTGTTCTATTATCTGGGAATACCTATGTAATTCTTAATCCTCACAATCCTGAAGCAAGGAATTGCACCATTATAGAATCTACTGATATTCAACTTATTTTACAATCTGATCAGTCTGTATTTGATGTTGAGTATCCAAAGCATATAAAAACACTATGCACGTCAAAATTAAGCTCTAAGTTTTCTCTACATGAGTTATTCAAAGCTCCCAAAGAAGATGACAATGCTTATATTATTTTTACTTCGGGTAGCACTGGTGTACCCAAAGGGGTTCCAATTACATATCGTAACTTAAATTCTTTTTATTCTGCATACGCTGCTCTCAATTTTGAATTAGCTGAGAATGACAGAATGCTGCAAATGTTTGATCTTTGTTTTGATGTATCGGTTGTCTCGACTCTATATCCATTGACTCTTGGCGCCTGTATATACAC
>JADGFH010000347.1 GCA_016743925.1 Labilibaculum sp. | reverse complement strand
GAAGCACATGGAGCCTTGTTTATCTATTGTTTTTTCTTGCAGTTACTAGTGCAATTTTATACATGAGTGGGGATTTAACAAAGTCTATCATTAGTATGATGAATGTGATTTTATTATTAATTCCACTTGTAGCTACAGTATTTGGTGCCATATATTTGTACAATTCAAGAGAATTTGCAGAATTGTTGCTTTCACAACCAATCAAAAGAAAGTCTTTTTTCATAGGTCAGTATTTAGGTTTATCAGTTTCTCTTTCTATTAGTTTTCTCTTGGGTGTAGGAATTCCTTTCCTATTTTGGGGAGTATTGGGTAGTGATCATTTAGGAAACTTTCTGGTTTTGATGGGAGTTGGCTTGCTTCTTGGCTTTATTTTTTCTCTATTAAGTTATTTTATGGCACTTCGTTTCGAGAATAGGATAAAGGGCTTTGGTTTTGCTTTATTTATATGGCTTTTTATGTCAGTAATTTATGATGGATTGTTTCTTTTGATATTAATATGGTTTGAAGCTTATCCTACTGAAACATTAGCGATAGTATTGACTTTATTCAATCCGATAGATTTGGGTCGTGTGCTAATCATGTTATTTTTGGATACTTCGGCATTAATGGGCTATACTGGAGCTGTATTTTTTAAATTCTTTGGTGCTTGGAAAGGTATATTGCTTTCTTGTACAGCTTTACTCTTGTGGATTATTACACCAATTTATTTTCTGATAAGGTATTCGAACAGAAAAGATTTCTAGACTAGAAAAAGAAAGCACCCTTATTTATAAAGGATGCTTTTTGATTCTATCAACGTATTTATTTTATTTTTCTACATTATAGCCTATTGTTTCAATCTGTTGTGCAATTTCTTCACGGCTAACCTTATCTTTTTCTACCTTAATGGTTACTTTATTATTTTTGTGAGAAGCTTTAACTTCTACAATGCCATCAATCTGTTTTAGTCCATTTTTCACGGTGTTTTCGCAACCACTGCAAGTCATTCCAGTTACCGTCATTTCCAACTCTTGCAATTCTACAACTTGAGTGCTTTCTGCTTTTGACTCACTTTCAGTTTTTTTTGTATTCGATTGGCACGCGGAAAAAAGAGCTAGTGCAAAAATTATAATTAAAAATCGTTTCATTTTCTTTTGGTTTTAGTTGAATAATAAAGGTAATCGTTTTGTTAGTGAATGTCCAGTAAGTTTTATTGACAACAACTAGTCAGATTCTAGACTAATAAACTATCAATACTTATCATGATCATGATCAGTAGAAAATAGAGGTTCAAGCGTAAAAATAATTTACGAACTGTTATTCTATCGTAATTTTTTAAAAGAATAAAACTATTGGGAATGATCCAGAGTGAAATTGCTAATAAAGACCAAATAATAACTTTTGAGGATAGAACATCAAATACGGGAAGTAATAAGGCAACCATAATGGTGGCCAACATCCAAATTAATGTGATGTTATGTATTTGTTTCACGCTAAAGACGTCTGTAAGGACTTTAAAGCCTCCCTTTTTGTAATCTTCGCCATAGAGAAGTAGAAGAAGCCAAAAATGCGGTATTTGCCCTATAAAAAAGAAAAAGCCTAATGCTAAAATGGGAAAGTCGAACATGTGGCCACCTGCAGCAACGTAACCGATCACTGGAGGAAAAGCACCACTAAGCGCCCCAGGAACTACGGCAAAAGCAGAATGTTGCTTTAAGGGTGTATAAACCAGATTGTACCAGAAAATTGAAAAGATAGAAATCCATAAACTTTCTGCTGTCCCTCCAAGAATCAACAATCCACATCCCGAAAGGAGAAAGAAAACGGCCCATTTTACAGCTTCAGAGATACTTATCTTTCCAGAAGGAATTGGTCTGAATTTAGTCCGGTTCATCAATGCATCCTTCTTATGCTCTTGTATGTGATTTAAGGCTGAAGCACCAGCAACGATTAAGAAAATACCAATAACAACGTAAAATAAATTCATTGAGAACTCCTGCGAATACAAAAGATATCCTGTAAGGCAAGAAAAGGCAATAGGAGTAGCTATTTTTGCTTTTCCTAATTCGGCAAGAGTCGATATTTTAGAGGATATATTCATAAGCACACTTCTTTTTTAATATTGGTTTACTCCTTAAGAGTCTTCATGAATTCAATAATTTCGCCTATATCATCTTCGCTAAGATCATTTTTATAGGAAAGCATTAAGCCTTTGTTAAAACCTTTTACGATATCATCATTAGGGTTGTAAATTGAATTGATCACATAAGCGCTGTCAACAATTTGATCTCTAGTCTGCCCTTTGGCTTTAACCGTTTCAGTTTTACCAAATAAGCCTTTCCAAGTAGGACCAACAAGTTTAGAACCATCAATAGAATGGCAGGCGAGACAACCATTTTTCTTTACAATACTTAAACCGATAGCACCTGGTTTATCTGAAACTAATATTGCTGTTTGTGTGGTATCGATGTACCAACTATCAAATTTATCTTGCGGCATAACAATTACCGAGGTCTGCATGGCGGAATGTCTCAATCCACAATATTCGGTACAGAATATATCGAATTCACCAACTCTGCCAGGAATAAACCACATCATTTGTTCTTTTCCAGGAACCAAATCTTGCTTTAATCTAAAAGAAGGAATGTAAAGACTATGAAGCACATCTAGAGCTACTAAATCTAGTTTTACAGCTCTATCTAATGGCACATAAAGTGTATCTGTTTTTTTACCATTTTCATATTCGAATTGCCAATTCCACATTCGACCGACACTTTTAATGGTAAAAGCATCGTCTGGCACCTCTTTCATTGGTTTATAACCCATCCAGCCATAGTAAAACATTACCATTACTAAAATGGTTGGAATTACAGTCCAAAGTATTTCAAGACTTATGCTTCCGTGGATTTGGGTAGCTTTTGGATTTTTTTCTTTACGATATCGAAATACAAAGTAAATCATTGTAGCTGTGATGGCGATGAGGAAAAAGAAAATGATTCCCAGGATCACCTCGAAAGAAGTATCTACACCTTTCACAAAATTGGAAGCATCGGGTATTGCTTTAGAAGTCATAAGCTATCGGTATAAGTAGTCTAAGAATGTAATGAAAATAACACAAGCCAGTAGAATGAATACACTAGCTACCATTATGCCGTAAAATTTCTTATCGAATTTTAAATGCATAAAAATGAGTAGTACCAATATGGATTTTATACTAGCGAGTATTAAGGCTGCCGAAACAGTATAAGGACCTAAATCAATTCCTGTAACTGCAACAGATAGGAATGTCATAATGAGTAGAGCAATTAATACATAGATATATGTACTATACTTTACAATGTGTGTATGTGGTTCTTTTTCCATAGTCGTGCAATTAAGTGATTAGATAAAATAATGGGAAAAGGAAAATCCATATTAGATCGACCAAATGCCAATACAATCCACTATTTTCGAGAATAACAAAATTGTCATGCTGAATTTCATCTTTAACAACCATTCTCATTACGTAGGCTATAAATGCTACTCCAATAATAATATGAAGAGCATGAAGACCTGTCATAGCGTAGTACAATCCAAAGAATAATATTTCTCCTTGACTTGCCTCTTGAAGAATTTCACTTCCAGGATAAATACCATGAGATATTTTACCACTCCATTCAAAATACTTATTCACCATGAAAATAATAGCAAGGAAAATCGTTATCCCCATTAAGATGAGCGTAAGCTTTTTATTCTTGAATTGAATCGCACTTATCGACATGGCAATTGTCATACTACTAACCAATAGAATTACGGTATTTACAGTACCAATAAAAGTGTCTAATTCAGAAGCAGCAAGATGAAATGCTTCTGGGTTAAGATATCTGTAAATTGAATAAGTAATGAATAATCCTCCAAACAGAATTAACTCCGTAAAAATAAAGATCCACATTCCTGTTTTTGCGCCTTCATCGTCTCGATGTTCATCAATGTGTGCGTGATCATTCATAGTCGTATGGCTGTTTGGTTACTACTGGAATTTCTTCAAAATTTTCTAAAGTAGGAGGACTTGCAACTGTCCATTCTAATGTTTTACCATTCCATGGATCTGCCTCTGCTGGCTCTCCTTTACGAGCCGATCGTATCAAATTAGCAATAATGATTACTAAGCCAGCGATCATCAGCATTGCTCCAAAGGAAGAAACAATGTTTGGTCCATGGAATTCTTCTACGTAATCGTAGTATCTTCTTGGCATTCCAATCATTCCCAGGTAGAACATTGGCAAGTAAAGTGTGTTAAATCCTGTAAAGAAAATTGCTAAACCAATGTTCGCCCATCCTTTATCGTACATTCTTCCGAACATTTTAGGATACCAATAATGTAGTGCGCCAAAAAATGCATAACCAGTTCCACCAAATACGATAAAATGGAAGTGAGCTACTACGAAAGCAGTATCATGCAAATGCACATTGGCTGATAATGCTCCTAGAACCATTCCTGATAATCCTCCAATCATGAATACAAATAGGAAACACAAGGCCCATAAAAATGGTGTTTGAATATCAATAGAAGCTTTATGTAGGGTTGCCACCCAATTGAATATTTTAATGGCACTTGGTATCGCTACAAGAAAGGTTAAGATTGAAAAAGTGTACAATGCAGTTCCACTCATTCCAGAGGTAAACATATGATGTCCCCAAACAAAATAACCCACAAATGCAATCGATAAGGTAGAAACTACAATGGCCTTGTAGCCAAATATAGTTTTACGGGCAAATGTTGGTATAATTTCAGATATGATTCCCATGGCAGGTAGAATCATAATATAGACTGCTGGGTGAGAATAAATCCAAAATAAATGCTGATATAAAATAGGATCGCCACCTAATGCAGGATCGAAGAAACCAATTTGCATGGTACGTTCCAAAACGATCATTAGAAGCGTAACACCAACAATTGGAGTTGCTAATACTTGAATCCAGCTAGTTCCATACAAGGCCCAAGGAAACAGAGGCATTTTCATCCATGCCATTCCAGGTGCTCTCATTCTATGGATGGTGACAATAAAGTTAATTCCTGTTGCGATAGATGAGAAACCCAATACGAATGCTCCTGTTACTGCTGGCAGCATATTTGTGCCTGTTTTAAAACTGTAGGGAGCATAAAAAGTCCAACCAGTGTCTGGAGCATCTCCTATAAACTGTGCAGATAAAGCAATTACAGCTCCTAAAATATAAATCCACCAAGAAAGTAAATTCAATTTTGGGAAAGCAACATCTTTTGCACCAATCATTATTGGAAGAAAGAAGTTTCCAAATACAGCAGGTAATCCAGGAACCACAATTAAGAATATCATCGTTATTCCATGAAGGGTGAAGAAGCTGTTGTAGGTTTGGGCATTCATAATCGTTTTACCTGGGGCTATCAATTCGATTTTCATTAATAAACCCAATATTGCCGCGACACTAAAGAGTACCAGCATACTATACAAATACAACAAACCAATTCTTTTGTGATCTGTTGAGAAAATCCATGCAAATATACCTTTGAACTTCCCTTTGTATTCAAGGTAGTTAGGTTCATGGTTTTGAATTACAGTTTCAGACATATAATTAGTGTTACGATTGTGATTTCTTTTTAGGTTTTCTAACCATTAACAATAGGAATACAATTAATCCCATAACTAGGATTATAGTTCCCGTTACTTTTGTAATGTTTAAAACGTAGGCTTGCCCCACAGGATCGTAGGAATAGCAATATTGTAATAGCTTATTGATGGTTGGTCCGGCTTGTCCTTTCGAGGCTTCCATTATGGCAAGTTTAAACTCAAAAGGTAGAAAATAGGTACCATTAAGGTAACGTGTTATTTTCGCTTCTGGACTAACAATAATAACCGTGGCAGCATGCGTGTATTCATTACCGGCTTTTTTATACCTAAAGCCCATTGCTTGAGTTGCACGGGCAATGTTAAGACTGTCAGCGGTATAAAATTTCCAGCCATCTTCGGTATTTTTTCCTTTAATAAGAGATTGGTAGTTATTTTTTTTCTTAACTGCTAAATCGTAAGTTTCGGTTGGATCGAAACTAATCGTGATTACTTGGTAATCTTCAGATAGATTAAGATCACTTTTTTGAACAACCTCAGCTAATCCATCCATTAATGGGCTACAAATTCCTGGACATCGGAAATAGACAAAAATAATAGCTGTTGGTTTGTCTATTTGGTCTTTTAGGAATACCAATTCACCTTTTTCATTTGTTAATTGAATATTTTCAGGAATTGTATCATCCAATCGTTCTATTATTCCAACTTCAAAATCGGAATAAAGATCTTTTTCGTCTTGTCCATACGAAATACTGGACTTAAGGATGATTACTAGACAAACAATAAGTTTTAACTTCATAAGTGGTCCTCCATAGTTTTTAGGGTTAAGGAGAGAAATGGGGCAATAAACTAAGATAAACATCACTC
>JADGFH010001100.1 GCA_016743925.1 Labilibaculum sp. | reverse complement strand
AAGAGAGGTTGCTTGAACTAATTGATTCCTTTTTCACACAATTGGAAACAGATAAACTGTTTTTTCAACTCAACTTAAATGTGATTTTGCAACCCACAACAAGAGAGATCTTAAATGATCTGATTGAGGAAAGATCTTCAATTATCATGAATTCGGTAAGGAGTATTTTTAATGAAATTGATTTTGAAAAATCACTTGTGAAAAGCTATCTTTTTATTGCAGAATTGGATGGTATTGCATTAAATTATTTAGGGATTTTTGAAGATTATCCTTTACATGAAATAAAAGAAGAACTACTAAAGAAATACAACTAGAAATGAAATTTTCCCAGATAGATAACAACGAAACGATCGCTCAATTAAGAGTAAGATTATATAAGAAACTAAGAAGTCCAATAGATGCAATGTGGGAACAATTGTATATTGCTTCTGCTCAACATTACACAATTGAGAAGGATTCAAAAACGATTGGATTTTGTTGTATTGATGAAGTGAAAAGTTTGAAGCAGATATTTCTGATTGACGATTGTACTTATTTAATGATACCTACCATTAAAGCTTTAATTGGTGAGGACTTGATTTGCAAAGCTAGTGTAAGCAGTAACGAGCCATTTTCATTTAATGCTTGTCTGTTTTATTCAAAATCGATGCAGACAAATACCTTTTGTTTTGAATATTCGAATAGGACATTGGAAAACGGTACAGATTTGCCAATAGTACCAGTTGCAGAAAAGGACATCCCGGCAGTAAAGGCTTTCTTTAATAATCAAATTGGCTTTGATGATACCTTCAGATATACCGAAAACCTAGTTCAAAGAAAGGAATTATATTTTGTTAAAGAAGGTGATTCAATTGTTGCAACTAGTGAGTGTCGATGGAGCGATTCACAAGTTGAATTTGCCGATTTAGGCGTAATTGTAAATAAGGATTATCAAGGAAAAGGGATTGCGACCCAAGTTTTAAAACAGCAGATTAAAAGAGTTTTAAAAGCGAATCGAAAACCAATTTGTTCTACAACTTTAGATAATGTAGCGTCTAAAAAAGCGATAGAAAAAGCTGGTTTTCATTGTTCTAATATCATTTTTGATATTAACTTTATAGAATAGGAAAAATAATAACAATGAAACTAGAAGATTTAGGGTACAACAATAAGCTTGGGGACTATAGAAACGATCAAAATTTAAGTGAATTTGAAGTTGGTCGGATCATATTGGAACACAAGGAAAGATATGTTGTGAAAACTCCTGACCATGAGTTCGAAGCCGAATTAATGGGGAATATAAGATTTACAGCAGAAAGCAGATGCGATTTTCCCGCTGTAGGTGATTGGGTTGCTTTCTCTGAATATGATGAAGGAAAAGCACTTATTCACGCGATTTATCCACGACATTCCATTTTGGAAAGAAAAGCAGTTGGTAGGTCAGGACAAACACAAATTATTGCTACAAACATCGACTGTGCATTAATTGTGCAGGCGGTAGATCGTGATTTTAATGTAAACAGAATCGAACGTTATTTGACAATTTGCCATTCCTCTAATGTTGAGCCCTTAATTGTGCTGAGTAAAATCGATTTGATTGATAAATTGGAGTTGGAAGCAATAAAGGATCAGATAGAACAGCGAGTGAAAGACATTCCAGTAATTGCCATTAGCTGCATTCAGGCTGCCTATGCTCAACTCGAAGAATTGATAAAGCCTGGAAAGACGTACTGTCTGTTGGGTTCGTCAGGAGTTGGGAAATCTACATTGCTTAATGCTCTTTC
>JADGFH010001099.1 GCA_016743925.1 Labilibaculum sp. | reverse complement strand
ATTATATACAACTTTATTTAGTTCTCTTAAACTACGATATTGATTATCTTTTTAGGGACAATAATAATCTTTTTAGGCGTTTTCCCATCAATCCATTTTTGTGAGATCTCATGAGCAAGAACCGCCTGTTCAATTTCATCTTTACTCATACTTAATGGCAGCTCCAAAATGAATCTCATTTTCCCATTAAACGAGACGGGATATTTATGATTGTTTTCCTGTACAAAACTTGCATTAAACTCAGGAAAACTTGCTTTTGTAATACTGCTTGTATTTCCACATAATCCCCAAAGTTCTTCTGAAATATGAGGAGCAAAAGGAGCAAGAATTACCAATAAATCTTCTAAAACTGCTTTGTTGTTACATTTCAATGTGTACAATTCATTTACACAGATCATAAAGGCCGAAATTGATGTATTGAAAGAAAAACGCTCAATATCATCTTGAATTTTCTTGATGGTTTTATGAAGAACTTTTAATTCATCTTTACTAGCATCAGCTTCTGAAACTTCAAATGCCTCGTTAGCATGGAAAAGTCTCCATAATTTCTTAAGGAATTTATGAACTCCGTCTATTCCATTTGTATCCCATGGCTTGTGTGCTTCCAATGGTCCTAAGAACATTTCGTACAAACGAAGTGTATCTGCACCATATTCTTCAACAATCACATCAGGATTTACCACATTAAACATGGATTTAGACATCTTCTCGACTGCCCAACCACAAGTATATTTACCATCTTCTAAAATGAATTCAGCATCCTTGTATTCTGGCATCCAATTTTTGAAAGCCTCTAAGTCAAGAATATCATTTTTCACAATGTTTACATCAACGTGAATTGCTGTTGTTTCGTATTCTTTTCTTAATCCGTGAGAAACGTATTGATTAGAATCTTTAAGTCGGTAAACAAAGTTTGATCGACCTTGAATCATTCCTTGGTTGATCAACTTTTTAAATGGCTCATCCTTACAAACTTCGTTGATGTCGAATAAGAACTTATTCCAAAAACGAGAGTAAATCAAGTGACCTGTTGCATGCTCTGTTCCACCTATGTACAAATCGACATCTTGCCAATATTCATTAGCCTCCTTAGAAACCAAAGAATCGTTGTTGCGAGGATCCATATAACGCAAGTAATATGCCGATGATCCTGCAAATCCAGGCATCGTATTTAATTCAATTGGAAATCCATCTTCAGTAGTCCAATCTGTTGCACGTCCCAAAGGCGGTTCTCCACTTTCAGTTGGCAAATATTTATCAATTGCAGGTAGCTCTAATGGAAGCTTATCCAAATCCATCATTTGAGGCATACCCTCTTTGAAATAAACTGGGAATGGTTCTCCCCAATATCTTTGACGAGAGAAGATAGCATCTCTCAATCTATAATTAATTTTTTTCTTACCTAAACCTCTTGCTTCAACTTCCTCATTTGCCTTAACAATCGCATCTTTAACTTCTAATCCGTTTAAGAAATCAGAGTTCATCGCTTGTCCACTTTTAGCATCATATGACTCTTCGGAGATATCGCCTCCTGAAACCACCTGAATAATAGGTAATTCGAAGTGCTTTGCAAAAGCATAATCGCGACTATCATGAGCAGGAACTGCCATAATAGCACCCGTTCCGTATCCAGCTAACACGTAATCACTAACCCAAACAGGAATTTCTTCGCCTGTAAAAGGATTAATTGCATAGGCACCAGTAAATGCACCACTTATTGTTTTAACATCAGCCAAACGCTCTCTTTCGGTTCTCTTTTTAGT
>JADGFH010001098.1 GCA_016743925.1 Labilibaculum sp. | reverse complement strand
ACAATATACTACAAAGAAGAAAAAAGCTTTATCATTTTTTATTCCTGTGAAAAATCTATTATGGTCCTTTAAAAAAAACAAATAATTACATATTAATATAAAAAAAAGCCCCAAATGAACCTTTAAGCCAAAATCAACTTTCAGCAAAGAATCAAGTGCTATCGAAGTATAAAATACAAAAACCAAGAGGCCTATTTTTATTTTCATGACTAATTCAGACTATTAATTAAAAATTCTTTTGATTTTAAAACTAAAGCCTCTAATTTATCATCAACTTCACTGTATTCAATTTCTTTTACTTCCGCATCATTAAAGAAATCAGATAAGAGTCGATCTTCTAATCCGACACCTGTTAACAAAGTTCGTTGTCTGTGATTTAAACCATCTTTCAAATGTGAAATAGAATAAAACTGTTTGCCAAAATTGATTGAAAATGCGGTTCCATGGAAAGAATTTGTAACTATAAATTTGGCTTTCTTGAAAAAAGCTACCCAGTCTTGAGGACCAATATTCAATATTGTAAAATCAGCAGAAGTTATATTTTTTGCTCCAATATGTACTACTGGCAAACTTATTACGTCTTTAATTACTCTAACGTGCTCATCAAAAAAATTCAGTGTGTCGCCAGAACCTACTGCATAAGTAAGTAAGAAATCGTAATCAGGAACTCGATCATAGCATTCTACTTCACTGTAGTCTTTTATTAGCAACGATGGATCAAGAACTACTGTTGCATTCTTAACTTCACTTAGCGTAGAAATTTCTTTAGCCAAGCTATCTTCTCTTACGCCAATAGAGTGAAAGTTTTTTAATTTAGAAACCACATCGACTGAATCATCTAATAACGAAGCACCACCGCTACTTGCAGCATAAGCAATTTTTCTTGCCTTTTTGGTCTCAAAATTAAGAAAATAACCATTATCATTTTTATTAGATGTAACTGCTTTATTCCAAACTTGATCACTTCCACAAATGTAAGCGTAGGTGTCATCATCATTAACTAATGACTTATCATTAAAATATGTTTTTGATGTAACAGGTAGAAATTTTTTCCAAAAATCTCTGAATCTCAATAACTTTTTAAACTTGCTTATTGACTTAGATACACCTTTTGCAGGTCGGTATGTTTGCAATAAAAAATTCTTTGGTAAGTAGTTCATTACTTTACAATCATAACCTTCATCACGAAGATACTTACATAGAGCGTATGCTTGCAAAGTTGCACCATTATTAAGAGCGCGGTGGAAAGTAACTGTTCTCACTTTTAAGTTATTTTTCATACGATGACTACTTCAGGCTCTATTCGAATGTGTGTTTGGTTATATACAGTATCTGAAATATGCAATGAAAAATCGTATATTTCTTTACCGGTAGCTTTACCGTAATTAATTAATATAAGAGGTCTATTTTTATCAATACCAACATTACCTTTCCTTATACCATCCAACCCGGAGAAACGTATTAAGTCACCGGCAGAAATTTTAACACTATTATCTGTATATGGATAAATACTTATACTAGGCTCTAATGAAAGCTGCTCAAGTTGATTCTTAATAACAATGGGATTTTTAAAAAAACATCCAACGTTTGCAACTTTCTTAGGGTCAGGCATAGACCTTTTTCTAATAAAAACTACAATTTTTCGTTTCAAACTGGAAGGTATCAAAGGCTGTGTTAGAAAGTCCCTAACATAGTCAAAATTCATACGTAACTTCCAACCAGTTGCTTTCCCAATTCTTATGGATTTATATGTCAGTCTAAATA
>JADGFH010000346.1 GCA_016743925.1 Labilibaculum sp. | reverse complement strand
TTTTTATTCTAACGAGTTACTTTGATTCATCTATTCTTGAGGAAGCAATTATTTATTTAGAAAAAGGATTGAATGAAATGGGATATCAGCAAAAGGATATCGATTTGTTAATGGGGATCTATAAAAATATTACGCCAGGCCTGTTTGCTTTTGGACAATGGTTTAGTAAAGCATTATCAGGCTTGTTATTTTCCTTTATTCTAGCTTTTTTCTTTCGCCAGAATGGAAATTTGGTTAATAAGAACTCTATTGATAAATTTAAAGAATCGAATTAATAGTAAAATCAAGATATGGATATCTCAGTTGTAGTACCTTTGTTTAATGAGGAAGAATCCCTTCCAGAATTGATTGCCTGGATTGACCGTGTAATGCAAAAGAATGATTTTAGTTATGAAGTTGTATTGGTTGATGATGGAAGTAATGATACCTCATGGGAAGTGATTGAACAACTACGAACTAAATATTCTACGGTTCGAGGAATTAAATTTCGTCGAAACTATGGAAAATCTGCTGCTCTCTTTAGCGGTTTTGAAATTGTTAATGGTGATGTAGTTATTACAATGGATGCTGACCTTCAGGATTCTCCAGATGAGATTCCTGAACTGTATAGAATGATAAAAGAAGGTGGATTTGATTTGGTTTCTGGATGGAAACAGAAGCGTTACGATCCAATTTCAAAAACAATACCAAGTAAATTTTTCAATAGAACAGCAAGAGCTATGTCTGGCATTAAATTGCACGATTTTAATTGCGGTTTAAAGGCATATAAAAATAAGGTAGTAAAGAGTGTTGAGGTATATGGAGAAATGCATCGATACATCCCAATTTTAGCTAAAGAGGCCGGTTTTGTTAAAATCACAGAGAAAGTAGTTCAGCATCAAGAACGAAAGTATGGCGTTACTAAATTTGGCTTAAGCCGATTTATTAATGGATTTCTGGATTTACTATCCATTACCTTTATAAGTAAGTTTGGTAAAAAGCCAATGCACTTTTTCGGACTGTTGGGAACCTTAATGTTTTTTGTAGGATTCTTTGCTTCTGCTTGGATCGGGTTCCAAAAGATTTACAGCATGAGTAAGGGCGAGATGGCACCTTTGGTGACCGATAGTCCTTATTTTTATATTGCTTTGGCAACAATGGTAATAGGTACACAATTATTCCTGACCGGATTTATAGCTGAATTGGTGAGCCGAAGTTCTTCTGAGCGAAATACATATCAAATAGAAAAAGAAATCTGATAACAGTATACCATTTCTCATGATCAAAAGTTTAATAAGAATTCTTTTACAAATTTTTTCTCGTCCTGTTTTGATTCGGATGAGTTTATTTATTAACCGAATTGTTGCTGTATTCCTAATTGGGAATAAGGTAAAATGTCCGGTTTGTGAAGGGAAATTCAGAAAATTCCTTCCTTATGGCTATACAAAAGAGACGGGTCGCGACAATGCGCTTTGTCCTAAGTGTCTTTCTTTAGAGCGTCATCGATTAATGTGGTTGTACCTAAAAGAGAAGACAGAATTCTTTTCTAAGGAATTAAAAGTATTGCATATAGCACCAGAACAATGTTTTTATAAAAGATTTAAAAAATTATCTAATTTAGATTATACAACGGCCGATTTAGAATCGCCAATTGCAGATGTGCATTTCGATGTACAGAAAATTCCATTTGCAGATGAATCGTATGATGTGCTTATTTGTAATCATGTATTAGAACATGTTACCAGTGATCATAAAGCAATGAGTGAGATCTATCGTGTTTTAAAGCCAAATGGATTTGCGATTTTACAAGTTCCTATGGATACGAATAATTCTAAAACAATGGAAGATTCCAATGTTACTGATCCTAAAGAGCGAGAAAGATTATACCGACAAAAAGATCATGTACGTTTGTACGGATTGGATTATGTAGATCGACTTTCGGATGTTGGATTTGACGTTACGCCAATACAATATGCCAAAGAATTATCTTTAGAATTAGCAGAATATTACCGCTTACCTATGAATGAGATCTTTTATTTCAATCAAAAAAAATAAGAATGAAAGAGGAAATTAAGCTATCCGTTATCATCCCAGTTTACAACCGACCGGATGAAATGAAAGAATTGCTTGATAGTTTAAGTGCACAAACTTTTACCGATTTTGAATTGGTTGTAGTCGAAGACGGATCGACTATGAAGAGCGAAGAGCTGTGCAATGCTTATCGAGATCAATTTTTAATATCTTATTTTTATAAAGAGAATGAAGGACCTAGTATTGCACGTAATTACGGATTAGCCAGAGCAAAAGGAAATTACTTTTTATTTTTCGATTCTGATTGCATACTTCCAGCTCATTATATGGAAACCATTCACAACGAATTAACGAATAATTTTGTTGATTGTTATGGTGGCCCAGATGGAGCAATGGACGATTTTTCCAATTTCCAAAAGGCCGTATCTTATGCAATGACCTCTTTTTTTACAACTGGAGGAATCCGAGGAGGGAAGAAACAAGTGCATAAATTCCATCCACGTAGTTTTAATTTGGGCTTTTCAAAAGCAGTATATGAGAATACAGGAGGATTTCCGGTAACTACAATGCACCCAGGTGAAGATATGGTTTTTGCCATTGAGGTGATTAAACGCGGGTTTAAAACTCGATTGATTCAAGATGCTTATGTGTTTCACAAACGTAGAGTTTCCTTCAAAAAATTCTACAAGCAGGTTTTTGGTTTCGGAAAAACACGCTATATCATTTCGAAACATTATCCAGAAACCTTTAAAATTTTCTTTTTATTTCCATCCTTATTTACAATAGGAACCTTGGGAGCTTTGATTTTAGGAGCTTCAGTACATCAAATATTTGCATTTCCAATATTGCTTTACACAGTTCTTGTTTTGGCTGATGCCATTAGCAAAAGCAAATCTTTTAAAGTTGGTTTTTTAGCCTTGCTAGCTAGTTTTGTTCAGCTGTTTGCCTATGGAATTGGTTTTATGGATGCTATCTGGAAACACAAAGTGTTGGGCAAAGATGAATTTGGAGTGTTTGATAAGGGGTTTTATGAGTTGTAGAATTTGTGATAAATAATACACTTTCATTTGTTAGATTAGAAATTGTAGGTTAATTCTATATTTGGATAGCTATTGAGATTTATTGTTGACTCGGATATTGAATCTATTTCTGGAATAGATTAGAGTTGTTGAAAATAAGTTGATACAACTGGAACGACCAATTGGTAAAATGAAATAAAGATTTCACACCGAAAGATCGTTCCTGTAAACTACATATTCCAACTAAAACCTCTTCAAAAATACTTGAATAGAAAAGGTGATCATTTTAAAAATGATTCCTATTAGGAAAGTATTTTCTATTTTATAATTTGAAAAGGACTACATTCAAAAGTAATGCTGAAATGAGGATATTACAACTACCCAAAAGGGTAGTTTATTTTAAAGAAAGCGTTACTGATATAACTATAAGTCAAAGAAAATGGGAACTATTGAACAATTTTTTAATCCAATTAAAAAAGATGGTTATTTAGGTGAGGATAATTATAAATTGATAAAACTATATGTACTAGCTCTTAAAGCAGTTTCCAAATTAATAAATTTGGGTTTTTATATTATAGATTACAACAAACAGGAGTTTCTGTATGTTTCTGACGATCCATTATTTTTATCTGGTTATGAACAGGAAGAAGTTTTAAAAATGGGCTATGAGTTTTATGGAAAAACGGTTCCTCCTACTGATTTAGAGATGTTATTAGAATTGAATGAGAAGGGCTTTGAATTTTTCTATAATCTTCGGGTTGAGGATAGAGATAAAGCAACTATTTCTTACGATTTTAGATTAAAAAGAAAAGAAACGGGGAATGAAATATTAATAAACCAGAAGCTAACACCATTAATTTTAACTGAAACAGGTAATATTTGGTTTGCTCTTTGTTTGGTGTCTTTATCAGTTGCTGAAAAACCAGGTAATATATTTATCATGCTTCATGATAAAGGTGAACGCTACGATTATGATTTTATTCGAAAACAGTTTAAGCCTGCCAAAATAAAACATTTATCAAAGAGGGAAAAAGATGTTCTACTTTTGATGATTCAGGGAAAAACTGGATCTGAGATGTCGCAAAAACTTTTTATTTCAGAAGAAACAATAAAATTTCATAAAAGGAATATCGTGAAGAAGTTAAATGTAAAAAGCGCAATGGAAGCCGTTTATGTGGCTACAATTAATAAAATCGTTTGAAAAAGAATTGGAGGAGAGATGTTTGTGCCTATTCTGAGTTTTTCTTTCATCAAATTTTATTGTTTAAATATGCTAATACTTCTTTTTCTTGATTTGGATGAAACCATTCAATTTCTTCGTCCCTTCTAAACCAAGAAAGTTGACGCTTGGCATATCTTCTCGAATTACGTTTGATCAATTCAATAGCCTTTTCTAAACTGATATTTCCGTCGAAATATTCAAATAATTCCTTGTATCCAACTGTATTTAAAGAATTGTAATGTCGGAATTCAAAGATTGCTTTAGCTTCTTCAATAAGTCCTTCTTCAATCATTTGATCAACTCTTGTATTGATTCGAGCATATAATTCTGCTCTGTCTCTATTTAAACCGATTTTAATGATGTTGAAATCTCTCTTTTTTCGAGTGTTTGTTCTCAATTCGGAGTAGGCTTTTCCTGTCATCAAACAAATCTCAAGCGCATGAATCACTCTTTTTGTATTTTTTAAATCAACTTGATTGTAAAATACTGGATCGAGTTGTTTTAATTGCATACGTAAGGATTCAATTCCTTCATTTTTAGAACGCTCAACAATTTCATTGCGCAAGTCTGGATCGATAGTTGGTATTTCATCAATTCCGTTGCAAACCGCGTCGATATACATCATGCTACCACCAACTAGTAATACCTCATTTTTATCTTTGTAAAGTTCCGAAAGCAGTTCTATCGTTTGCTTTTCACATTCCCAAGAGCTAAAATAATCATGAATTGAATGGGTGTGAATAAAATGGTGTTTTACGGCCTCCAACTGCTCCTTTTCAGGCACAGCAGTCCCAATACTCATTTCTCGATAAACCTGTCGGCTATCTGATGATGAGATTACTGTCTTAAAATGATTGGCTATATTGATACTTAAATCAGTTTTACCAACTCCTGTAGGACCAAGAATTACGATGAGCGTTTTAGACATGAGGGCAGAGCGATCTGTTGTAAATTAAAATGAGTAATGATTTTACAACATTACTCATTATCAATTGTTATTTATTAAAGGATGTCTTCATAATCATCCAAACTCTCAAATTCAGGTCCGTCATTAAGATTATCATCATCAAAATCAGCCAAATAATCATCAGCTGTTTTCTCCTTTTTTGGATCTGTATCAAGTTCACCAAGATCTAATCCTAAATCTTCGAAGTTTTCTGCATCCATTTTTATTTGCTCTGGAGCATCTCCTTTAGAAACAGAACACTTTGGGTATTTTGCCTTTGATTTAGATATTCCTTTTTCGATTAGTTCAATATTGAAATATCGATCAGAGAAAAAGTCAAAAACATAAACTAATTCAGGTCTTTCCGAAGAAACAAATTCACGCATCATGGAAACATCCATAGGAACAATGTTCAAGTTGTCATCTTCTTCTGTATTCATCTCAAAAAGAGCAATCTCTAATCCACGTTCACCTGCCGAGGTAATTTGATAAAAGGATGTCATTTGAGTATTGTCATACCCTATTGACTCTTGAATTTTATTATGAAATTCTAAATAAGTTTGCTCGTGATTGATCTCTATTTCTCTCACAAATCCGTCTACTTCTGAAGAGGTGATTCTAAATTTATATATCATCTTGTTAATTTGATTTTAATTTTGTTAAAAATGCCATGGTGTCGACATTATCGGCATAATCCCATAACTCAGGTTTTTGTGCTTTTCCATATGGAATCGAATTGTCAAATTCATTACTTACAATACATTGAATAAGATCTGAATTCAATTTTAATGACTCTTTCAGACTATTAATTTCGGAATAAAATTCATAGTTCACAACTCCAATTGGAGATGCGATAGATTGATTTTCGGTTAAAAGTAAGAATCCATTATCAAAATGCTCAATTCTATTCATTAAAAGCAAGGAGCGCTGATAATCGCAATTGTTTGCATATTTGTTATGATTGGCTACATAGGAATAGCCTTGCCATGTGTCAAGAAGTTTGGTAAAGTCATAACCAACTGGTACATATAATTTTGAAACATTTCTGCATCCCAAACCAAAATATAGAAAAATATCATTTCCCAATGCTTTTAATTCCGCTTTTGATTCTTTTCCAGTTAGGATGGAAATAGAGTTTCTATTTCGACGAATGATATGCTGGTATTTTTTGAAATAAGCCTCAAAATATCGAGCAGAGTTATTACTTCCTGTTGCAATTATCGCATCAAATTTATTTTCTCCACTTAAC
>JADGFH010001097.1 GCA_016743925.1 Labilibaculum sp. | reverse complement strand
TACTTCAATTGCACCTTTTGCTCCCATAACAGCAATTTCTGCTGAAGGCCATGCATAATTTAAATCACCACGAAGTTGCTTACAAGACATTACATCATGCGCACCACCGTAAGATTTTCTTAGAGTAATAGTTACTTTTGGTACAGTAGCCTCTCCATAAGCAAACATTAATTTTGCTCCGTGAGTAATGATACCACCAAATTCTTGACTTGATCCAGGAAGGAATCCAGGAACGTCAACTAAGGTTAAAATAGGAATATTGAAACAGTCACAGAAACGGATAAAACGAGCCGCTTTTCTTGAAGATTCAATATCTAGAACACCAGCAAGGAAACTAGGCTGATTCGCAACAACACCTACTGACATTCCACCCATTCGAGTAAAACCTACAATAATGTTCTTAGCATAGTGACGGTGAACTTCTAAAAATTCAGCATCATCAGCAATTGTATATATGATATCCTTCATGTCATAAGGCATGTTAGGATTTGCTGGAATGATTTCGTTTAAGATATCATCCATTCTATCGATTGGATCTGAACACTCAGTAATTGGAGCCTCTTCAAGATTGTTTGAAGGCATGTAAGAAAGAAGCTTACGAATAATCATGATTCCTTCTTCTTCATCTTCCAACATAAAGTGAGATACACCTGATTTAGAAGCATGCATTTTAGCACCACCTAGGTCTTCAACAGAAATATCTTCACCCGTTACAGTCTTTACTACCTTAGGACCAGTAACGAACATGTATGACTTTTCTTCTGTCATCATGATAAAGTCAGTTAATGCAGGAGAATAAACTGCTCCACCAGCACAAGGACCGAAAATTGCAGAAATCTGAGGAATAACTCCAGATGCCATAATATTTCTTTGGAAAATCTCAGCATAACCAGCAAGAGCTGTTACACCTTCCTGAATACGAGCTCCACCTGAATCATTCAATCCGATACAAGGTGCACCCATAGTCATTGCCATATCCATTACTTTGCAAATCTTTTGTGCAAATGTTTCAGACAATGATCCTCCAAAAACTGTAAAATCCTGAGAAAATACGAAAACTAATCTTCCGTCGATTGTACCTTGACCGGTAACAACTCCATCACCTAAGAATTTTGTCTTCTCCATACCGAAGTTAGTACAACGGTGAGATACAAACATGTCAAATTCCTCGAAACTTCCCTCATCAAGAAGCATATCGATTCTTTCGCGAGCTGTGTATTTGCCTTTCTTGTGTTGAGATGCAATTCTTTTCTCACCTCCACCAAGCTTAGCCTCTGCTCTTAAATCAATTAACTTTTTAATTTTATCCTGACTAGCCATAACTTATTGAGTTATTATATAATTATTGAGTATTCTTATTTATTGCCACAAATCTCTGTCAACACTCTCTGAGTTGATTTTGGATGTAAAAATCCAATCTTCAATCCTTCAGCTCCGTTACGTGGCGTTTTATCGATTACCTGACAACCTGCTTCTTGAACATCGTTTAATGCTTCCTGAACGTCTTCTACAGCAAATGCCAAATGATGCATTCCTCCACCTGTTTTAGCAACAAACTTTCCAATAGGACCTTCTGGATCTGTAGACTCTAACAATTCAATCTTGGTATCCCCAACTTTAAAAAAAGCTGTCTTTACTTTTTGTTCAACGACCTCTTCAACTGCATAGCACTCTAAGCCTAATACTTTTTCGTAAAATGGAATTGCTTCTTCTAAACTTTTTACAGCGATACCGATATGTTCAATATGGGATGGTTTCATTATAGA
>JADGFH010000345.1 GCA_016743925.1 Labilibaculum sp. | reverse complement strand
TGTTCATCAAATGAAAATAATTTCAGCTTAAACCAAATTTCTCAGTTGTACAAAGCAGCCCCCGAAAATATTCATACTCGGTGGGCAAGTGCTGAAAATATAAATGCAGAAAAAGGCAGAGGCGGAATGACCAACAAAAGTGCGAAAGGAGATGCTTATACTTTAATTGCTCCTGGTGCTACTAAAGTCCTTTTAGATCAGAAAGGTGCTGGAATAATTACAAAAATATGGTCGGCAAACTCGCTAGTTTGGAAGCCAGAAAATCGCAGAAAAGTTAAAATTGAAATGTATTGGGATGATGCAGAAAAGCCTGCTGTATCCGTCCCGTTTACGGATTTCTTTGGTATTGGTTTGGGTTTGATGCGCCCTTTTGAATGCGAATTGTTTTCTGCACCAGAAGGCCGCTCTCACAACTGCTTTATCCCCATGCCCTATCGTACGGCAGCTAGAATTGAAGTGGTAAATGAATCTGATGAAATTATTATGTTTTATTACAAAATTGATTTCCTACAAGTTCCAAAACACAATGATGATGTGTTGTATTTTCATTCGTACTGGCATCGTGATATTAAGACCAAACGAGGGGTTGATTTTGATATTTTACCTAAAATTGAAGGCCGCGGTAGATATTTGGGAACCAACATAGGCGTTGTTGGCGATTCTACTTACAAAGGTACTTGGTTTGGCGAAGGAGAAGTGAAAGTTTATTTGGATGGCGACAAGCAATTTCCAACACTAGTTGGTACAGGAACCGAAGATTATATTGGAACCGGCTGGGGTCAGGGCGAATACAATCATCAAATTCAAGGCTCTCTTGTTTCAGATAAGGAGAATGACATTTATACTTTTTACCGTTATCACACCATCGATCCTGTTTATTTCCACAAAGATTGTAAAGTATCCATCCAACAAATAGGAAACGGTCAGCGCGATAAATTAAGGAAAATGCGCAAAAATGGAGCCAAGTTTGATGTAGTATGGCAGTATGTTTCAAGCGAAGGCATGAATGCCAGCAAACGTTATTTAGACATGGACAATCCACCAAAATTGGAAGATGACAATTTCCCTAGCGGATTCTCCACTAATTTTTACCGTAGTGATGATGTATCGGCTACAGCATATTTCTATTTAGATAAGCCAGTAAATAATTTACCAACTATTCAGTCGGTTGCCAAACGAACTGAAAAGATGAGCGAAAATGTATATCAATATCAAAAATAAAGTGCTAATAAATTAATTTGAAATGTACAAAAAAATAAAAAAAACAGGAATTATCCTTAGCCTGTGCTTATTAGCCAGCAGTTCAATTGCTATGGCTCAGGATTTTTCTAAAGAAATTAAAAAGCTTCCTACAATTGAAGGTAGCTTTATAAATGGAATAGATAACGATTGGTTAGTTAACAAACCAAGCGCTAAGGCAAAAATTTTCAGAAACGAGAACAATAAAGAAATCATCCTTTCCAATGGAATAATCTCTCGTTCAATTAGGTTAAGTCCCAATGCTACAACTACGAGTATAAAAATGCTTGGCTCACAAGAAGAATTTATTCGTGCGGTTAAACCAGAGGCTATCGTTTCTATCAATGGCTTTACCATAAATGTAGGTGGCTTACAAGGGCAACCCAATTTAGCTTTTTTATATCACGATTGGATAGATGACTTAAAAGCTGATCCACTTTCCTTTAAGTTCACAAATTTCAGTTTGGGAACACCCGAAAAAAGATTTGATTGGGATAAAATACGTCATTGTGCTCCCAATGCTGAATGGCCACCAAAAGGTGTAAAATTACAAATGGATTATCAGTTAACTGATGTTTCGCCCGAGGAGTTAATTGCCCTTTCGCAAGAAAGTAACATTGGTAGATCTGAAATTTTTCATGATGATTTTGCATCGATGCAAGATGTTTGGAAAATTCGTACTAGCCCTTCTCACGAAAGAAGTTCATTTTTTAATGAAGGTAAACCTGGCGAGATATATACACCTAACAACACCGCTGTATATGCAGAATATACTTTACCAGCCGAAACAGGATTAGTAGAAACCTCTATTGATGCAGGTACTGATGTAAGTGGATTCTGGGGGCCAGGTATTGCATTGGTATGGGACAACAGAATGGTTAAGTTTAACATGCGCCCAGGAAACGAATCTGGCTCAAAGAATAATGGTGCTTGGCGATTTACAGTATTTGATGGCAAAAGAGAAAATACCCAAGCCGGAGGAAAAGACAATGTTAGTTTTGATGGAACTTGGTTTTTACGCTTGCGTATCGATGGCAACAAAGTTTTTTGCGAAGCCAAACCCAAAGATGGTAAATGGAAAACCTATCAAGTAATTGATTTTGGGAAAGAAGTACCTGCGCCTAAAGCTGTACGAATTGGTAAACTAGGTAGAAACGCATCTGGAAATGACCATAAAAATGTCGGCGAACTCGTTCGTTTAAAGATGAACCACTTTGCAGTATATGGAAAGTTAAATAAGGATGAGATTCAGAAAATAAAATCGAAGCTGAGCGATCTACAAAAATTGGTTATATCAGTTAATTATGAATTATATGATAACATTCCGGTAATGTCGAAATGGATATCTGTAAAAAATAATTCAGGGCAATCGGTTAAAGTAGATCAAATTATTTCGGAATATCTAGGCATTGCAGATCACAATCCATACGGTGGTTATCGTGGTAGAGAAGATTTAAAGGTAAAACCCAATATCCATTTCGAAACGGATTATACCTTTTCAGCAATGAAGTCGCAGGTAGCCAATACACATGCGGTTCATTGGGGTACCGATCAGGATTATGTAACGCAGATTTCATGGATTCAGGACATTCCCAATACCATGCGTATATATCCTGATAACGGATACCACATGGATGTTAAAGCAGGCGCCTCTTTTGAATCAATCAGAACTTTCATGCTTCCTTTCGATTCATACGAAAAAGAAAGAAACGGACTGGCTGTGCGAAAAATGTACCGTAAAGTAGCACCATGGATTACCGAAAATCCACTCATGTTTCATATTACCACCTCTAAATGGGTTGAATATACAGATGGCATTGATCAGGCAGCTGAGTTGGGATACGAAATGGTTAACTTTTCTTTTGGTAGTGGATTTAATCCTGAAAATGAAAGCAAAGAGAACTTCGATAAAATGAAAAAATATGCCACTTACGCAGATAGTAAAGGCATTAAAATAGGCACCTATTCTTTATTGGCTTCTCGTAGAATAAGTGATAAGGATGATGTAATCAATCCTAAAACTGGAAAAACAGGCGGTTTTGCCACTTTTGGTAATTCGCCTTGTTTAGGCAGCGAATGGGGTCAGGAATATTTCAGAAAGATGTATCGCATGTATAGCGAAACCGGTTTTAAAACCTTTACGCACGATGGAAGTTACCCGGGCGATGTATGCGCATCAACTGATCACCCTGGGCACAATGGTTTAGGTGATTCTCAATACCAACAATGGAAAACAATCACCGACTTTTATAAATGGTGTAAAAGCAAAGGTGTGTATTTGCGTATTCCTGATTTCTATTTTTTAAATGGAGGTAACCAATGTGGTGTTGGATATAGAGAAAATAATTGGTCCTTACCGCGTCGTCATCAATTGATTCATACCCGTCAGAATATATACGATGGAACTTGGGAAAATACGCCGACCATGCGCTGGAGTTTTATTCCACTTGCACAATATCACGGTGGTGGCGCAGCAGCAACTATTGAGCCCTTAAATGAGCATCTCGATCATTACGAAATGATGTTGGTGAGCAATATGGGCTTAGGGATTCAGTCTGCTCTGCGTGGCCCAAGATTATACGATACCCAAACCACTAAAAAAATGGTGACTCGGGTGGTTAGTTGGTATAAAAAGTATCGCAACATTCTGGAAAGTGATTTATTGCACTTACGTAGATCTGATGGACGAGATATTGATTACATGATGCATGTAAATCCTACCTTAAAAGAAAAAGGTTTTCTGCTTGTATTTAATCCTACAGATAAGGTTATCACAAAGAAAATTACGGTTCCCCTATACTACACTGGATTAACTGATAAAGCACAAATCAGAGAGCAAGAGCATAAAGCGGCTACATATACTTTAAATCGTCAGTACGAGGTGGAAACTGAAGTAACAGTTCAACCCAATTGGTACAACTGGTATGTGATTGAATAAAGAAATACTAATAATTAATGAAAAACGTAAAAATGAAATTACTTATTAATTTAGCAATACTGCTAACTACAGTAATTACGGCAGGATGTCAGCCCAAAATAGAAACCATTGATTTAACGTCTCTACTTCATGAGATGGTTGATCGCGATCAAATCACTCGTTTTCCTGAGAACGGATACAAATGCTTACAAGCAAGTAGTTACAACAGAGAATCTGTTTCTCCAGATAAACCGGGTTGGTTTGCCGATAGCGATGGAATTGGTTATATCCGTATTGAAGAAAACAATGGACAGAAAGAATGGGTAATAATGGAAGATAATGGCCCTGGCGTAATTACGAAAATATGGGCTGTTTGTTTCTATTATGGCCTTAACGACACCACAGGTGCAAACATTAAATTTTATTTAGATGGTAATCCTGAACCTGTAATCAACACAAACTTTTTTGCGCTAGTAAAAGGACAAGACTTTGTTAAAGCCCCTTTTGCAGATGAATCAACTCGTGCAGGAAATTTATATTTCCCTATTCCATACGCCAAAAGTTGTAAAATAACGATGGATAAAAAATCGTTTTATAACATTATCAACTATCGTAAATATCCTAAAGGTACAGCAGTAAAAACCTTTACTATGGAAGAGTTTGAAGAAATCGCTGATGTTCGTAAAAAAATAGCGAAGCAATTAAACACGCTCCCATCTTCTAAGGGTAAAAACATAGAAAAAAGTCAACGGTTAGAAAAAGGTGAAGCCATACATATTGAACTTCCTGAAGGAAATGGAGCGGTTCAACAACTAGAGATAAAAATTAATAAATCAATGGATATTGGACAGGCTTTACGCTCAACTGTACTTATTGGTGAGTTTGATGGTACTGAATCTATTTGGTGTCCACTAGGTGATTTTTTCAACAATGTAGGCAAAATTCAGCCCTTTGATATGTGGGAACGATCAGTAAAAGAAGATGGTACCATGATTTGTCGTTGGATGATGCCTTATCAATCATCAGGAAAAATCACACTAAAAAACTTATGGGATTCTCCTGTGCAACTTAGTGTTAAGGTTATAACTGATGATTACAAATGGGACGAAAACAGCATGCATTTCTATGCTTCATGGCGCATGGATCCTCCTACACCAACTTTTCCACTTTTCGATTGGAACTTTCTTTCGGCTGAAGGACGAGGTGTTGTTGTAGGTGACGAATGGACTGTTCTTAACCCACGCCAAGGTTGGTGGGGCGAAGGTGATGAAAAAATTTATATTGATGAAGATTTCAATACCAACTTTCCATCTCATTTTGGAACTGGAACCGAAGATTATTATGGCTGGGCCGGTGGTAAAGTACCAACTCCTGCCGACCAATTTTCTAAACCATTTCTCGGAAATATTATTGTTGGGAATCCTCGATCAATGGGTTACAATGTATGTACGCGAACACGTTCACTTGATGCTATTCCATTTCAAAAACGAATTCAATTCGATGTTGAATCATCTTGTGGAACTAGACAACGTTGGCACTTTTTACAATATGCGCAAACTACTTTTTGGTATAGTGCTCCAGGTGTAAGCTATAATAGAAAACCAATGCCAGAAATGGCTTCTATGAAACTACCAAGTCTTGAAGAGCTTCAGCTAAAAGTTAAAGAAGCGAAAGAAGAACAATACATTGTTGATGGAGCTTTAGAGGCTGAAATCTTAAAGGTTTCAAAGAAGAGTAATTTGGTTGTTGAAAATCACGATAAAATTGCAGTTTGGGGTGAAATGAGTAACGGAGCCATGAAAAACATCTGGTTTGAAAAGCCAGGAGATTTTTCAGAAATAAAAATTTCCGAACAATTCGAAAATTCTAAAATTAAGCTCTGTGCTGCTGTTGGTAAAACTTGCGGTAAATTTGATATATATGTTAACGGGCAACTTAAAACTTCGCAAGATCTTTATTCAAACCATGGTGGTATGACTAATCCGTATATTGATCTAGGTGAAAATGAACCAATCGACAATGCTTTCGTTATTAAATTTGTTTTAAAAGATAGTAATGATAAAGCAAATAAAGTAAAAGAAAAATATGCTCTTGGTATTGATTTCTTCCTACTTGAAAATGATTTTATGAAGAGGTAATGTCTATTCATTTTACAGTTATCAATAAATAGCTGTTTAAATATATGGAATATGAAAAGAGTCTTATCGATTGATAAGACTCTCTTTTTTTCATTTTATAAGATTGGTATTAATGCCAAACTCAGATTAGCAAGTAACCTTATTGAACCTTATATTTATAC
>JADGFH010001096.1 GCA_016743925.1 Labilibaculum sp. | reverse complement strand
ATATCACTTATAATAATTTAGGAATTGTATTTAAAAAAATTAAAGAATACAATAAGGCTTTAAGTTGTTATCATAAATCATTACTTATATCATTAGAAATACAATCAAACCAATATTCATTTAACTCAAATACTAATATTGCCAACATATACTCAATTCAGAATAAATTTCAACAAGCATTAAGTTATTATCAAAAAAACATTGATCTTCTTAAATTAAAACCTAATAAATATCGACAAGCACAAACCTATCACAATATTGGAGCATGTTTTATTGAAATGAAGCAGTTTTCCTTGGCAATGGAATACCAGAAACAAAGCTTACAATTAAAAGAAGAGCTTGGCAATAAAAATTTAATAATAACATCTCTAAATGGACTCTCGTATTCTAATTATAGGTTGAGAAATTTAGATAATGCTCTTAGATACAGTAAAAGAGCCTTGCAATTGGGAAAAGAAATTGGAAATATCGAGTACCAAAAAACGACGACAGAGGAAATATTCAAAATATTTACACAACAAAATAAGGCCGATAGTGCCATTCATTATTTTGGCATTCATAAACAACTAAGAGATAGTATTCTCAAAATCGAAACCTTAAAACAAATTGCTGAGATTCAGGAGAAATATGAATCAGAAAAGAAAGAAAATCAAATTGTCCTTTTAGAAAAAGAGAGCAAAAGTAGAATGATGCAAAGAAATTGGCTAATCACCCTCTTAATTTTGCTACTTGCCTTTGCTATTTTCATGATTCGCTCCTACTACATCAATAAAAAAATAAATCGTTTACTACGCTTACAAAAAACAAGAATTGAATGGCATAAAAGCGTTTTAGATCAAAAAAATGTTGAACTTTTGGAATCTAATAGTACTAAAAACAGGTTATTTCAAATTATATCGCACGACCTTCGCTCTCCATTAGCATCCGTTTACAATATTTCACAACTAATTAAAATCTTTATTCAGCAAAAAAAATACGATTTACTTGGTGAGTCTAGTCAAGACATGGAAGAATGCGTTAACAGCGTTTTAAACCTTACTGACAACCTATTATCCTGGTCGCTTAACCAATCTGGAAAATTACCATACAATCCTGTAATCATTTCCTTAAAGCCTTTATTAAGAACCAATATTAAAACCTTTTCAAGTGTTGCAAAGCAAAAAAGTATTCACCTGCAAGTAGTTCTTGAAAATGAACTCTTTGTTTTTGCAGATCGTCAAATGCTCGATACAGTAATTCGAAATCTTATTAACAATTCCCTAAAATTCACGCTTCCTGGCGGCATAATTGCAATTGGTGCTAAGCAAGGCGATGGTTTTATCGAGCTTTGGATTAAAGATAGTGGCATTGGAATTTCTGAAGATCAAATCCCAAAACTTTTCGAAATTGATAGTTCCAAATCTCATCTCGGAACAGTAGGTGAAAAAGGAAACGGATTAGGTCTTGTTCTTTGCAAACAGTTTATCGAACAAAACAAAGGGAATATTTGGGTGGAAAGCATCGTAAATAAAGGAACAACATTCCGATTTACAGTTCCTTGCGCAGAAAATACAGAAGAAATTGGAGCCGTTCTTTCTTCAAATATGAACAAGATTTAATGATTTCTGTGCAAAATTAGTTTCCTTTTTTGCATTTTCTCGAAAACTTAATCATAAGAGAGAACTAAATCTCAATAAAAATCACTACTTTTGCCGCCTAAATAATTAAAGGAAGTAATTGTATGATTTCAGTTTCAAATTTATCAATTCAATTTGGTAAAAAACCTCTTTT
>JADGFH010001095.1 GCA_016743925.1 Labilibaculum sp. | reverse complement strand
AATACCAATGAGAAGACCATTGCTGATTTGATGAAAAAAGAGGGTTATCATACAGGAATGATTGGAAAGTGGCACTTAGGAGAAAAAGATCAGTTTCATCCGTGTAATCGTGGATTTGACGAGTTCTTCGGTTTGCTTGGAGGTGGAAGTGCTTATGATGCAGGAAAGGCAACTAAAGTAGTTCGGGACTTTGCTGGTGCGGACTATAAGTCATTACCTTACCTTACAGACGCTTTTGGTGATGAGGCTTGTAAATATCTAGAAAAGAATAAGGAAAATCCATTTTTGCTTTATCTCTCTTTTAACGCCCCACATACGCCTATGCATGCTCGACCGGATTACTTAGAGGATGCCAAGAAAGATTTTAAAACATTACAACGTGCTGTGAATGCAGCTATGACCAGATCTCTCGATGAGAATATCGGAAAAGTGATGGATAAATTAAAAGAATTAGGTCTAGAGAAAAACACACTTGTAATTTTCACAAATGATAATGGCGGCGCAATGCCCTATAATGCATCTTGTAACGATCCGTTTTCAGGAACAAAAGGAACTTTTCTCGAAGGTGGAATACACGTACCTTTTCTAGCACAATGGCCAGGTGTGATTTCAAAAGGCGAAGTTTTTGAAGAGCCTGTAATAAGCTTGGATATATTACCAACAGCACTTGGATTAGCAGGTGGAGTACTTCCTGATGATAGATTATATGATGGTGTTGATTTGATGCCTTATATTATGAAACAGAAAAAAGAGGCACCGCACGATGTTCTATTTTGGCGTTTGCTGCATCACGGAGCTGTTCGTAAAGGTGACTGGAAGTTAATATGGTTCGACGATAAATCTCCTAGGCTTCATAATTTGGAAGATGATATAGCAGAGCGTGTTGACTTAAGTAAGAAATATCCGAAAAAGGTGAAGGAACTGTTGAACGAATTTAATAATTGGCAAAAAGAATTGAGTGAGCCAACCTGGAAAACTCATCCACAATGGAAAAAACATTCTCGAGATCGTTATGATCAGAATTACGTGAATCAGCTAAGGAAAAACTAATTATAAGAAGATGGAACTTAATAGTCAATATGCAATGCTACTATTTGATTTGTAAGTTCTGAAGAGGGAAAATATGATGAATTTAAATAAGTTAATTTTATTTGCAGGAACATTTGTTCTGGTAGGAACTTCCTGTAACGTAGTTGAAAAGGAAACTGCGATTTCGAAGAAACCAAATATTATTTATATTTTGGCAGATGACATGGGTTATGGTGATCTTGGTTGTTATGGACAAACAATAATTGAGACTCCTAATCTGGATATAATGGCAACGGAAGGGGTTCGCTTTACCAACCATTACACGGGATCTACGGTATGTGCACCATCAAGATGTGCCTTAATGACAGGAAAACATACGGGTCATTCTTTTGTTCGCGGAAATCGGGAAATGAAACCCGAGGGACAAATGCCAATGCCATCTGATACTAGAACACTTGCACATTCATTACAAAATGCAGGTTACACTACAGCATGTATTGGGAAATGGGGATTAGGATATCCAGGATCTGTTAGTGAACCATTAAAAATGGGATTCGATTATTTTTTTGGATACAATTGTCAAATGAAGGCTCATCATTATTTTCCTGAATATTTATGGGAGAATGATAAGAAAGTGTTTTATCCTGAGAATAAAAATGGTAATCAAAAGATGTATAGTCATGATGAATGTACTGATAAGGGAATAAATTTTATACAAGAAAATAAGGACAAACCATTTTT
>JADGFH010001094.1 GCA_016743925.1 Labilibaculum sp. | reverse complement strand
GATAAGTGGAGGTGTAACAAAATATGAAATTTTATGTTGGGGATCTATCCCATATCAAGACAGATTGTATATGAGTCATGAATTTTTGGGAAAATATTTAACTGTAAACGAAATTTTAGCAGCATTAACCGCAATAATTCCCATATCAGGACCAATTGTGGCACTTCTTCAAATGATCTCTATAGCCGCAGTAAAGCTTACAGATAAAGGGAATGGGGTTATTCTAACAAAAACACCGGCTTTTTTAGGTGTCCCAATTGCTATCCCTCAATAACAATGTTTAGGAATTAAAATTAAATAAATGACACCTAATTAAGTTTTCTCTGGTATTGTTCTGTAGTTCCATTGACCCAGGTGGTCATCGAAAATAATCCTCATGGTTTCCTTAAAATTGTCGGAATATTTTCTTCCTGTTTCATAGACTTTTTGAATAATATGAGATTTTATTTTCAGGCCCGTTAGTGTCGTTGTATTTTCAATGAGCTCTTTGACATAATCGTGACTCCTTAGAATTACGCCCTTTAAAGATCTCGTAATATGAGGGAACACCCTATGTTCCACCGGATTCCATTTTGATGTATAGGGTGGATAGTGAGCAACTCTTATCTCCACTCCTATTTCATCTGAAAGATTCTGCAAGTCTTCTTTGAAGATGTAATGCCGCGATGAATTGCTGCCACCTCCGTCTGCCAGCATAAGAATCGAAGTGCAATTTGGATATTCAAACTGACCATAGGATACCCACCAAAGCTTTATAGAATCACAGGAGAATTCGCTTGTATCCTTGCTAACACCGATGTTCACATAAGCCCTGTTATATTTTAAATCATAAATGGTGTGGGGAATTACTATTCCATCAGCAAGGTATGGAAAATCATGATCATAGACTTCAAAAATGCCAGTGTTATAGACGTGTCCATCACGGTATAGGTTCCCTAAAAGTTCTTTTTTTTTGAGTCCACACTGATCACAGGGTTACCCTCTGCGAGATAACGGTCTTTTAACTTTGTAATATTCTCAAACTGTGCGTTCCGATTCTTCGAAGATCCAATAGCTTTATTTTTAAAGGCCTTACGCTTGACAAAACTATGCCTTTTCAACAGTTTTTTAACGACAGTAACGCTGATGCTGATTCCTTCTTCTTTCATTTTGGCTGCAATTTTTTTGTGACTTAAATTGGTCCAACGAATTTTTTCATCCATAGGATCGCCAGCGATATGGTTATCAATAACTTTAAGAAATACTTCATCTATATTTTCAATTATTTCTATTGATGTTCTTCTCCCAGCGCCCTGCATTCGGATTCTGTTTTTTAAATCCGGGTTTGGGTTTTCTAAATCCTGTATACCTCTACATAGGGTCTTTTTACTGCAACCGAGGAGACGGAGAATGTATGCCATCCCACCTCGTGGCAATTTTAAGGCCTCTATTGCTGCGTATGCTCGCCTGTCTTTTTCGGATAGGTTGCAATAAGTATTTTTGATGTGTTCTTCAATCTCAGCAGAATATGGTGACAATAGTTTCGGGCCGGGCTTAGTCTCTTTTTCCATCAACAGTGTCTCATTTGTTTAGTAGTTTGAGCATCACCGTGATTGTCTCATATTACTTATAAAAAATCTAGTTTTTATAATATTCTGTTATTAAAGATAATTAAGGCCATTTAATTAAATTTCTATTCCTTAAAATTGCGCAGAAGCGTCTTATTGTTGTTCTGAGCAGTTCTTTCCATAACCAATACATAGAGTACAAATATAATGGAAAGAGCAACGTAGGTG
>JADGFH010000344.1 GCA_016743925.1 Labilibaculum sp. | reverse complement strand
AAATATGCATTGTGTACTGCTGGAATTTTAAAGAGAATGGCCAAGTGTTACAATGTGTGGGGCGAAAAAACAAAAGAAGAAATTTGTTTGCGCGAAGGAAAAGCAATTCTACCAGAAACATTGAGCATTTTTGATAAAGAAACCCTTTTTATTTAAATATTCATAAATACTTTTATAAAGCCATTTGCTTCTGCAAATGGCTTTATTTTGTTAATAAACCTGTGTTTTCGTTTCAAAATTTTAACTTTACGTTTATTGTAATTGTTTTTATTGTTTTTTGATATGGATAAATTCTCACTAAATAAGATTATTAGGGTAGTCTCAATCGTATTTTTCATTTTTTTACTAAGCCAAAACTTGATTTATTCTCAAGAGAAATATTCCGTTTTTGGTAAGGTTAAAATTGAGAATGGTACCATTGATAATACATACATCACCATTTTGAAGAATGCTGAAAAAATGGAAACCAAAATGGTCGAGAATAGTGGGAAATTTGAATATAGTCTTGAGTTTGGTCATGAGTATATTCTTGAGTTTTCTCAAGAAGGTTTTGTTACTAAAAAAGTTAGTATTTCAACTTTTGTTCCTGTTGATGTATTAAGTAGAGATAGTCAGTTTCCCCCATTTAAATTTATGGTATCCTTATTTCCGGCATACGAAGGGCTTGATCTTTCTGTTTTTGATCAGCCGATGGGAATGATCATGTACGATAAAGAGTTGGATGATTTTGCTCATGATAGTGATTACGATGCTCAAATTAGAGATGCTATTAAAAGAGCCGAAGAAGAGGCTAAAAGGAGAGCTGCTGAGTTAGAAGCTGAGCGATTAGCAAAAGAGAGAGCTTATGCAGCTGCTATCCAAAGAGGTGATATTAATTTTAAAGCTCGTAAATATGATCTGTCGGAAGCAGGATATACCGAAGCATTAACCATTAAGGAAGAGGAAGAATACCCAAAGAGTCAATTACTGAAAATAGAAGAACTCTTAAATCAGGATATAGCAAATGCGGCAGAACAAGCTCGTTTAGCTGCAGAAAAGAAAGCCTTAGAAGAAAAGTATATTGCGATAATTGCACAAGCAGATACGCAATTTGAAACTAATACTTATGACCTGTCCAAGACAAGTTACACCGAAGCATTATTATTAAAACCCAAAGAAGCCTATCCTAAAAATCAAATTCAGAAAATAAACGATCTTGTAGCAGATCAGGAAAAATTAGCGGCAGAGCAGAAAGCACTTGAGGATAAGTATGCCTCGATAATAGCTTTGGCTGACTCACAATTTTCATCAGGAGATTATCAATCTTCAAAAACAAGCTACTCCGATGCATTGGAGTTGAAAGCTGATGAAACCTATCCGAAAAGTCAAATTCAGAAGATTGATGAAATTTTGGCTAGTCAAAAGGCAGAAGCAGATGAAACTGCAAGATTGGCGGCAGAAAAGAAAGCACTGGATGAGAAATATGCAGCTATTATTAGTTTAGCAGATTCACAATTTTCATCAGGAGATTATCAATCTTCTAAAATATGCTACTCCGATGCATTGGCTTTAAAATCAACAGAAGCCTATCCGAAAAGTCAAATTCAGAAGATTGATGAAATTATGGCTAATCAAAAGGCAGAAGCAGATGAGGCTACAAGATTAGCAGCAGAAAAGAAAGCGTTAGATGAGAAATACGAATCTCTTATTTCTCAAGCTGATTCACAGTTTTCCTCGAGCGATTATCAAACTTCTAAGACGAGTTACTCTGATGCATTGTTTTTAAAACCTGCAGAAGCAGCATATCCAAAAAGTCAAATTCAGAAAATTGATGAGATTCTTGCAAATCAACGAGCCGAAGCAGATGAGGCTACAAGATTAGCAGCAGAAAAGAAAGCAATGGACGAGAAGTATGCGGCCATTATTAACTTAGCAGATTCACAATTTTCATCAGGAAATTATCGGTCTTCCAAGACTAGTTATTCTGATGCATTGGCATTGAAATCGGCTGAGGTTTATCCGAAAAGTCAAATTCAGAAGATTGATGAGATTCTAGCAAATCAACAAGCCGAAGCAGATGAGGCTACAAGATTAGCAGCAGAAAAGAAAGCAATGGATGAGACGTATGCGGCCATTATTAACTTAGCAGATTCACAATTTTCCTCAGGAGATTATCAATCTTCTAAATCAAGCTACTCCGATGCATTGGATTTAAAATCGACTGAAGTTTATGCGAAAAGTCAAATTCAAAAGATTGATGGAATCCTAGCAAATCAACAAGCTGAAGCAGATGAGGCGACAAGATTAGCAGCGGAAAAGAAAGCTTTAGATGATAAATATGCCTCTTTAATTTCTCAAGCAAATTCTCAATTTTCAATCGGAAATTATCAGTCTTCCAAGGCAAGTTATACAGATGCATTGACTTTGAAAGCTTCGGAAACATATCCAAAGGCTCAAATTGAAAAAATTGATAAAATATTGACGGAGCAGAAAGCTGATGCAGATGCTGCGGCCAAATTAGCAGCAGATCAAGAAGCATTAAATGATCAATATACCTCGATAATTAAACGAGCAGATGCTCAATTTTCAGTAGAGGAATACGAATCTTCCAAAATGGCTTATAATGAAGCATTGATTTTAAAATCTGCTGAGGCATATCCTAAAAAACAAATTCAAAAGATTGATGAGATATTAAAAAGACTGAAAGTAGAAGCTGATGAAAATGCCAGGTTGGCATCTAAAAAGCAGGCGTTAGATGAAAAGTATGCTGCTGTTATTGCATTAGCTGATTCACAATTTTCTTCAGATGATTATCAATCATCCAAAATATCTTATCAGGATGCTTTGGAGTTGAAGGCAGATGAATCTTATCCTAAATCTCAGATCCGAAAAATTGAGGATATTTTATCCGAGCAAAGAAGACTGGCAGAAGAACAGGAACGATTGGCAATAAAGAAAAAAGGCTTGGATGAAAAATACGATGCTTTTATTGCCTTAGCAGATTCTCAGTATGCTTCAGAAACTTATGAGTCGGCTAAAAAGAATTACAATTCGGCACTTCAAGTTAAGCCTGATGAAGTATATCCAAAAAGTCAAGTTCAGAAGATAGATGAGATTTTAAGTGCAATGAGAGCTAAAGCTGACGAAGAAGCTCGATTGGCAGCAGAATTAAAAGCGAAAGAAAAAGATTATAAAAACTTTATCGCTCTTGCTGATAAATATTATGAAGGTAAGAGATGGCAATCGGCAATACAAGAATACGAAAAGGCTCAAAAAGTGAAGCCTAACGAAGCCTATCCTGCTAATAGAATTGAAGAAATTAAATTGATTTTAATTGATTTGGCGAAATTGGAAGAGGAGAAATTAACAACTCAGTATCAGTACAAAACATTGCTTGCTGAAGCAGATAAATACTTGAATGGAGAAGAGTATGCTTTGGCGTTGAGGAAATATCAAGAAGCTTTAGATATAAAACCAAAAGAAGCCTATCCTAAAAATCAGATGAAACGAATTGAAGTTTTGTTGGAAAGAAAGGAGATTGCTGATCGAAAACAAAAAGAGTTAGACGAGAAATTTGCAGTTGAGCTTGAGAAGGCAGATAAAGCATTTAAATCAGAGCAATTTAGTGTCGCTCGTCATCATTATAAAGCAGCTTTGGAAATTAAACCAAAGGCAGAATATCCAAAAGAAAAAATAGCTGAGATTGCAAAATTAGTAGAAGCATTAAAAGTAGCAGATCAAGAATCGATAGCAAAAAACCCTGCAAATTTTGAATCAAAATTATCAATTGCAAGAGAAAGAGAATACACTTCATTAATAGGAAAAGGGGATAATTCTTTTGGTTCATCGCAATTCACCGTTGCTAAGGTAATGTATGAAAGAGCGCTGAGATTATTCGACAGAGAATATCCTAAAAAGAAATTAAAGGAGATTAAGAAGATAATTAGAGATGGTAAAGACTCTCATCTTACGGAAGAATATCGCAAACTAATTGCTCGTGGAGATGGAGAATTGACAAAAAATAATTATTCGGTTTCGAAGTTTTATTATCAGAAGGCGCTTCGCTTAGGTACTTCTGAAAAATATCCTAAAGAGCAACTGAAAAAGATTGATGAATTGATCAATTCAAAAAAGAATGCTAAAACGGATGCAGAATATCAGAATTTGATTAAGGAGGCAGATGAAGCTTATGCGAAGAAGAGCTGGTCGGTTGCAAGGTTCTACTATAAGAAGGCCAAGGCTTTGAAGCCAAGTGAGGATCATCCGAAAGAAAGATTGAAATCGATACAAACGAATCAAAACAAAAAATAATACCAATTTAAAAACGAACAAAATTTAGCTTTATGGCATTAAATTACCTTTGGATATTCTTTTTTGTAGTTGCCTTTGTAGTGGGTTTAATCAAGTTGATTTTCTGGGGAGATATGGAAGTATTTCCAGATATGGTAAATTCGACTTTCGAAATGGCCAAAACAGGTTTTGATATTTCTCTTGGTCTGACAGGAGTATTAACCTTGTGGCTTGGTATTATGAAGATTGGTGAAAGGGGAGGAATTATTAAAGTGTTTTCTCGTTTGATTGGACCTTTCTTTAACAAGTTGTTTCCTGAAATCCCAAAAGGGCATGATGCACATGGTTCGATCATGATGAATTTAGCTGCTAATATGCTCGGATTGGATAATGCAGCAACACCACTGGGATTGAAGGCAATGGGCCAAATGCAGGAGGTGAATCCGAATAAGGATGTTGCTTCCAATGCTCAAATAATGTTTTTGGTGTTGAATACCTCTGGGCTAACAATTATTCCAATTTCCATTATGGTTTACCGTGCTCAATTGGGAGCTGTAAATCCATCAGATATTTTTATTCCAATCTTGTTGGCAACCTATTTCTCTACTATTGCAGGATTAATAAGTGTTGCAATTATGCAAAAAATTAAACTTTGGGATAAAGTTATTTTAGCTTATTTGGGAGGTTTAACGGCATTTATAATTGCTTTAATAGCCTATTTTTCATCCTTGGAAAAGGAACAAATAACTGCAGTTTCGACGCTTGTTAGTAATGTGTTTTTATTCTCAATCATTATTGCTTTTATTCTTTTGGCTGTTCGTAAAAAAGTTAATGTTTACGAAAGCTTTATCGATGGAGCAAAGGAAGGCTTTACAATTGCCATCAAAATTATTCCATATTTAGTAGCAATATTAGTTGCTATTGGTGTTTTTAGAGCGTCAGGAACAATGGATTTAGTGATTGAAGGAGCAAGTAGACTTTGCCTATTTTTAGGTGTGAATGCTGATTTTGTAGAGGCACTACCAACTGCTCTGATGAAACCATTAAGTGGTAGTGGAGCGCGAGGAATGATGGTTGATGCTATGCAAACCCATGGAGCTGATAGTTTTGTTGGGAAATTGTCCTCGACACTTCAAGGTGCAACAGATACGACTTTTTATATTATTGCCGTTTATTTTGGAGCTGTTGGAATCAAAAATACCAGATATGCAGTTACTTGTGGTTTAATTGCTGATTTTGCTGGAATTATTGCAGCTATTGCCATTGCATATCTTTTCTTTCATTAATAGGAGAAAAGCATTACTTTTGCCGCTCACATTATCGTAAAGTCATGATAAAATTTAAGATTGAAACAGAATACATCGAACTTATAAAGTTGATTAAAGCACTTAATATTAGTGAAAGTGGCGCTCAAGCTAAAATCTTTGTTGAGGATGGAATTGTATTGCGAAACGGAGAGGTAGAACTTCGCAAGAGAGCTAAAATTCGTCCAGGAGATAAAATTGAAATATTCGACGAAGTGATTATTGTAGAATAGTCATTTTATATTGTATTGTAGGAAATAAAATAAGGAAGCAGATTTGGTCTGCTTCCTTTATTTTTGTGCTTTATTTTAAGTATCGATTAATAAAATTCTAAGAAGTTTTTCATTGAATCCAAATAGTAATCTTTCCAACCATCTACTATTTCATCATATACATCAGATGGAATATTAGTGTGTTTTAATTCAATACGAGTTTTATTGCCAGCTTTTTTTAATAGTATGCTAACAATTGAAGGCTGTTTTGTTTCACCAAAAAACCATTCCTGAACAAGCTTGTAATCTTTAGTAACTTCTAGGTTACAACCAGTAATATCTCCTTCCCAAAGAGAAAAGACAGTACCAACATTTTCGTCCATTACAGCAGGATATCCTGTCCAAAGTTCAATCTGAAAAGGATTGGTTAAGGCATTAAATACCTCTTCTTGTGAAGAAGTGATTTCTATATTATATGTGAATTCTTTCATTTTCTTGTTTTTTTCAGTTCCAAAATTAACCTGATTAATAAGAAAATGGTAACTTTTAGTAAGATAAATTCTCCATATCAAGGAAATCTATATCCAAATAAATAATTGTAATCTCGACATTACAATTATTTTAATTTAAATCAGTCTAAATAAGAATAATTTTTTATATTTGTATCGAAACATTTAGATAAGATTATAAATATTAAACGATAAGATATATGTCTAGC
>JADGFH010000343.1 GCA_016743925.1 Labilibaculum sp. | reverse complement strand
CGCTTAAACGAATCCAAAGGCTTTCTTCCAAGTGCGATCCGAAATGTTTTCTTTCGTCAGTGTTGATGTGCAACCAATAAACCGATTTAAGGTAAGAAAGTATCCGAGATAAAATAAGTGTGTTTTTTTCTATTGATAATTGTTGCTCGGCGGCTAACAAAAAGTCTTTTCCACTAATTTCTCCTTCTCTAAGATTCTCGTAAAGATTGATCCAGGCAACACCTCTTTGCAAATCATCTTTAACTTTATGGATATTCTTTAGAAGGAATTGCTTTGTTTTTGCATTCATTTTAAAGAAGCCGTAAGCATTTCCTGCTCCATTTGGGATGATGTATTTAGGAACAGCTATTCCTTTTGCACTGGCAACTATTACTTGCGATTGATTCAATTGAACAGGTAGGCTAATCGTTGTGTCAGCATAGCCAAGAACAAGTGTTAAATCTTGATTCCAGTCTCCAGGATTTCCTTTTGCACCGCTTTGGGTAAGTTTCAATTCAGATATTTTCCCATCTTCTGCTGTCAATTCAGATGTGATGTGAGCTCTTCCGGGTTTATCAACCCAAACCTTACTCCATTTGACTAGATTACTTTCTGTTTGCTGATCAAGTATGCCAATTAAATCTTCCCAACTAGCATTGCCATAAGCGTAAGTTTTCAAATAGGTCTGTAAGCCTTTTTGCAATGCTCCTTCGCCGGTAATCCTTTCCAACATGTCCATTACAATCGGCGATTTGTGATAGATGATGCTACCGTAAACGGTTCCTGCATCCTTTAAATTTGGCAATACCTGATTAATTGGGTTTGCTCCAGATGTGCGATCGATGCTATAAGAACTAGGGAAATGAGCCATCTCAAACTTTAGCTTGTGATTCATATCCGGAAAGCTTGGATTGGTAATTTTATCGGCAAGAAAATTGGCGAATACTTCTTTTAGCCATACCTGATCGAACCACTTCATGGTAACCAAGTCTCCAAACCACATATGGGCCGTTTCATGGGCAATAAGGTTTGCACGACCCAATTGGCTATTCTTAGTTGCATTTTCATCTAAAAACATCTTAGAAGCGCTGTAAAGGGTTGCTCCAGTATGTTCCATTCCTCCATATTGGAATGATGGAATTACAACAATATCATATTTTGCAAAAGGGTAGGGCACATCTGTATATTCTTCTAACCAATCCAAAGACTGAAATAGCAATCGAAAGATCTCATCGGTGTTATTTGCTAGTTTTTCAGGATCCGTTTCACGATGATACATCGTGTGCGGATGACCATTACGTTCTCTGGTAATTGTTTCGAATTTGCCTGCTACGAAAGAAAACAGGTAAGTAGGCAGTGGTTTGGTCTTGATAAAACGATATTCACTTCTGCCTTCTTTGTCTGTTTTAGTATCTAGTTTGCCATTAGCCATCGCTTTCCAATGCTTAGGCACGCTTAAATTCAATTGAAAAGAAGCCTTTAAATCTGGCTGATCGAAACAAGGAAAGGCCGTTCTGGCTCTGTCTGGTACAAATAGGGTGTAAAGAAATTCATCATTGCGGTTCAAAGAGGTATTTCCTGCTGTAAACTCAATTTCGATTTGGTTACTTCCTTTTAATAATTCTCCTTGCGGGATGATGATGTGTTGCTTTTCGAATCGGTAGTTTGATTTTTCACCATTGCAAACAACTTGGAGGATTAGGTTTGCCTTTTCACGAAAATCAATTTGCAGATCTTGCTTTGCCCCTAAAAGGGTAAAGTTAATGATATTTTTCCCAGATATATTTTCATCTCGCTTTTCTGGTATCTCAAATGTTAATTGGTATTCCAGATCAGTGATATTCTTTGTTCGGTATTCGGCCATTGTTTTGGCTACACCCAAATCAATAGGTAGAGATTGGTTTGAATTTGTACATGCAGCAATCAGTATGCATAGCAAAATTATTAGAATTAGCAGTTTGTTCATTTTTGGTTTTTGTAAGTTGTCGACATAAAGATAATATGAACTGCTTTTAATAGAAGTAAATCATTGAAATTTATTAGTGAAGAATTGAAATGTAAACAGATTACTTTATTATGTAAGAATAAAGGATTTAGAGGTATTTATATATTTGTAAATTTGAATCATTTTATCATTATACACGTATAGGCCATCTCAGCACAGATCAACATTTGATTAGCTGATTTCTACTTTAGGTATTTAATTGAATGGATGAAATATTTGAGTTTAATCAATTATCTCATTTTAGTATTCGATTGATTTTACGCGTGAATTAAAATTAAATTATTCTTGTTGTTACTCAATAAGGTAATTAGAGGGGATGGATATGAGGAAAGGTGGGGAGATAAATAATTTAATATTAAAATCTGGGTTATTATTAGTTTTTGGATTTGCTTCAATTCAATCAAGTTTCGCAATTCACAATGCTTACATAGATATTCCTTTGCCTTTTATGAGCGACAAAAATATTCTTCTTGCAATGTTTAGCTCACAAACATTGTTATGGATTGTTATTTTTCTGTTAGTAATTCTTGGATTCATAATTTTTCAACTTAAGAGAAAATACAGCAAAAGATTATTGAAGGCTGAAAAACAATTGGAAAATTCTAAAGAATCTCTGGAATTTTACCAGATAATATTGGATAATGCAGTCGAATCTGTTCTCGTTTTGAATGTTAAGGATTTAACTTTCATATATATCAATGATGCTTTTACCAAGCTGGTAGGTTGGGAGAGAAATGAACTATTGGGACGATCTCTGCAAGAAATTAGACCTGATTTAGATTCAGGTAATTGGGAATTAAATTTAGGTTTTTCAACTGTTTTGGAAGATAGCTTCATCACTAAGGACGATCAGACTATTCCTGTAGAATTATCGGTTAATATATTAGAGTATAAAGGGGAAAACTCATTAATTATTTTTAGTCGAGATATTCGGGATCGTCGAAAAAATGAAAATGAAATAAAATTAATTAATCAACGATTACAATTGGCCGTTGATGCAACAGCTATGGGAATCTGGGATTGGGATTTAGAATCAAATACAACTTCATGGAATGATCAAATGTTTCAGTTTTATGGAACTCCCAAGGTAATTTCTATGCCATATGAAAAGTGGGAAAAATATGTTTATCCTGGTGATATAGAAATAGTAAGAGAATGGCTAGCCTTGATTATTAATAGGAAGAATGCAGATATATTAGAATTTAGAATAGTCAAGGAAAATAAATCTATTCGCTACATTTCAGCTAATGCTATGGCAGTAGATGATGAAAATGGTAAGGTCGTTAGAATAATTGGAACCAACAGAGATATTACAATTAGTAAAGCTGTAGAAGAAGAACTTCTAAATGCAAAGGAGAGGGCAGAACTTGCCACAAGAGCAAAGACCGAATTTTTATCAAATATGAGTCATGAAATAAGGACTCCAATGAATGCAATTCTTGGTCATTCACAAATATTACAAAGAGATAAGAATTTAATTATATCGCATAGAAGAAGTATTAATTCAATCAATAAGAGTGGAGAGCATTTATTAACTCTTATTAATGACATATTGGATCTTTCGAAAATTGAAGCGGGTAAAATTAGTATTGAGCCTGTTACGTTTCGTTTAAGAAATTTAATTCGAGAGATAAGTGAAATGTTCGAATATAAGTTGGACAAAAAAAGTTTGAAATTTCAGCACTATATTGAAGAAAATGTTCCTGACATCCTTTATGTAGATAAAAAGCGTATTCGACAAATTCTAATCAACTTAGTTGGCAATGCTCTAAAATTTACTCTGATGGGTGAAATAAAAATACATATTTATATAAAGGATAGTAAGTTACAAATAAAAATATCAGATACTGGTATTGGCATCCCGAAAGATAAATATGAGACGATTTTCGAATCTTTTGAGCAAACCTTAGAAGGAAAATTAAATTCGGATGGAACAGGATTGGGCTTGACCATTAGTAGACAAATTTCACGTCTAATGGGAGGAGATATTAAGGTTGAAAGTATTATCGGAAAAGGTACAGATTTTTTATTTTCTTTTCAATTTGAAGAAGGTAATCTAGAGCATTTGAATTTAATTGTAAAACAAGTTTTGAAAATTAAAGATGTTCAACAAGAAAAACGAATTTTAATAATTGATGATATAATTGAAAATAGAGAAGTTCTACGATTATTGCTAGAACCTGTTGGGTTTACAACTCATTATGGTGTCAATGGGATAGAGGCAATTAAATTAGCTGAAAGTTGGAATCCAGATGTAATTCTTATGGATGTTGTCATGTCTGAAATGGGTGGTGTTGAGGCAACAAAAATAATTAAAAGCAAACCTTGGGGAAAGAATATAAAAATCATAGCAGTAAGTGCAAGCGCATTAGATGAGGAAAGGATAAATATTTTGAATCAAGGTGCAGATTCATTTATAAAAAAGCCAGTAAAAGAAAGTGAACTTTTTAATGAAATTGGAATATTAACTCATATTGAGTATGAATATGATGAGGAGAATGTTGACAATTTAGGATCAGATAAGGAAAACTTCAATCTTGAGAATATTCCTTCCGAAGTGATTGATAAACTTAAGAAAGCAGTAGTGATTGGAGATATTGATAAATTAAGAGATTTAATAGTAGAATTAGAAGTGTTTAATATGAATGCTGCATTGTATTTAAATCGTTTAGTCGATGATTTTGAACTAGAGCAATTGATTAATTTACTTAATGAATAATGGCTTGATAATGAAGTTGAGATTGAAGGTATTAAAATGAAAAAATAATGATTAAAAAATATATTTCTAAAGCAAAATCTATTCTGATTGCAGATGATAATGCCGAGAATTTAAAAGTATTATCAGATATTCTAAAACAAGAAGGTTACTCTGTTCGAGTTGCATTGAATGGAAAACAAGCTATTGAAAGTGCTTTGGCTGAAATACCTGATATGATCATGTTAGATATTCATATGCCGATAATGGATGGTTATGAAGCATGCAAACAAATTAAAATGCATAATAAGTTATCTGCAATCCCAATTATTTTTATAAGTGCCATGACAGTCCCTTTTAATAAAGTGATTGCATTTAATTTAGGAGCAACGGATTATATTGAAAAGCCTTTTCATGTTGAAGAAGTATTAGCTAGAGTAAAGACACATTTTAAGATTTCTGATCAACAGAAGGAATTAAAATCTATTAATACAACACTCTTTGAGCAATTTAAAAATACATTTGAGCAAGCAGCAGTTGGTATAACTCACGTAGATTTACAAACAGGTAAGTTTATTAAAGTTAACAAACGATTAGTTGAATTTTTAGGTTATACAGAAGACGAACTATTAAAGAAATCTTTTCAGGAGGTTACTCATCCTGATTTTGCTCTATCTGACAAGGCTGATATGAAAAGTCTAATTGGTGGGGAAACGTCCTCATACTCAAAGGAAAAACAATATGTTCGAAAAGATGGATCTTTGTTTTGGGGGCGTGTAACTGTTTCGGTTGCAAGTTACGAGGATAATAATATTAACAACCATTTGGTTGCAGTGATTATAGATATTTCTACACGCAAAACTATTGAAGAGAGAAATTATAAGCTGCATGGTGTCATTGAGCGTTCCCGAAATATAACCATGATAACTAATAAAACTGGTGAAATTGAATATGTAAATCCTGCTTTTACACAGGTTACTTCTTATCTGGAGTCTGATATAATTGGAAAACTACCTCGTGTTTTACAGGCTAGATTTCATGATATTGAGGTGTATAACTGTATTTGGGATGCGATAAAAAACAAGAATAGCTGGACAGGAGAGTTTAGAAACCGAAAGAAAAATGGGGAGGTTTTATGGCAACATGTAATAATATCTCCAATAATAAGTGATAAAAATCAAATTACTAATTATATCATCATGTCAGAGGACATTACTGATAAGATTAGCATGGTGGAGGAACTTAAACTAGCGAAACAAAAAGCAGAAGAATCCGATGAGTTAAAGTCTGCTTTTTTGGCTTCGATGAGTCATGAAATTCGCACACCTCTAAATTCCATAGTTGGTTTTTCTGATTTGATCGCCCAAGCAAATAATGATCCTTCATTATTGGAGTTTTCTAATATTATTAAAATGCAAAATGAACTCCTATTGCAATTGGTTTCAGATTTAATTGAATTTTCTAAAATTGAGGCTGGTGGTGTTGAGATTCACAATACAGATTTCGACTTAAAAAATGTTATGCAGGAGATGATGACAATTTTTATGTCCAAATGTTCTGATAACGTGAAAATTAAAATGAATATTCCTGATAAGAATTTAATTGTATTTGCAGATAAACACAGAATCCAACAAGTATTCCTTAATTTAATATCTAATGCAATTAAATTTACCAATGAAGGGAGTATTGAATTTGGATTTAGGATATTGGAGAATAATACAATACAGTGTTTTGTGTTTGATACGGGAATAGGTATTTCAAAAAATGATCAAGATGTAATTTTTGAGCGTTTTACCAAGCTGGATAGTTTTTCACAAGGGACAGGATTAGGT
>JADGFH010000342.1 GCA_016743925.1 Labilibaculum sp. | reverse complement strand
GTGTTAAGAGTGGATGTAAAATAAAAATCTTTTTTGGGAGATAAAAACGGCCCTTTTCAAATCATTGCTGAATTCAACTCATAAATGTAACTATCAGATATTATTCCCATTATCAGATCAAATATATTCGTAATGATTGATCTCCAAAAATAGTCCAAGATGATCATGTGTTGGTTTGTTCTGTTTATATAAAATTAACATCAAAACCATTATTATGAATATTTCTATTCGGCTAGATCAAGGCACTCCTACTATCTTTCACTCTTGCACCTTTATCTTGCTGAAAACTACCTCGTTAAGCTTTGAGTGCAACTTGTGTTAATTGTATGTATATGGATGCATATTCGTGTTTGGTTGAGATGGTTCACATTTTACTCAGAAGATATGTTGAGGTGAAATAATTAAATTTTCAAAACAATTTAGTAGGGTATTTTAAATCTTGTTTGTTTAATCTATGAGACGGGTTATTGAATCTAGTATGTATGATGGTAGACCTGCCTTAAAATATAGACATAATATAATAAAAATAAAAAAAAATGAAGCAAATCTCAAAATTGATTCAACAACTAAAAAACAATTTATATAGAAATACAATTCTTTATACAATACTAATCTTGTGCGTAACATCGATCTCTTGTGAAAAAAATAATGATGACATAATTCCGATAGATCTAAGTGATAAACTAGAGAATATTGATAAAATATTCTTTTCTCAAATAAAAAAGTCTAGTGATGTATTTGATAAAGATGAAATTTGGAAATCGTACCACTTTTCAGACTATCCAAAATATTTTATCTTTCGGGATAAAAATCAAAAACCAATTCGTGCCTATGTAATTAATCCAGTGACTAAACTTAGAGGAGCTGTCAAAATTGCATCAAGTGAAGCTCTAGGATTAGACTTATATCGATATGATAGAGGCCTTGTTAAGGCAAACGATAAACTTAAAAAAGGGAACGATTATTTCGATTTTTATTTTCCTATAGAAGGAAAGAAATACTATGCGCAAATGTACAGTGATAAAACTGTCAAGGATAACCAAAATGGAGCCTATCAATTAGCAGTTCATGAAGTGTTTCATATTTTTCAGGGAAAGAATTGGAAAGAAAATGAAAGTGTTATACAGGGCGAAAAGAATTATCCGATTACCAAAGATTTATTAGCACTTCAAATTCTATCTACCAAAATTGCAGAGGAAATGCCTGCTGAAAAAGACAAAGCTAAAATAGAGAACTACTTAAAAATGTATGTTGCTATTAGAAGTGAAGAAATGAGGATAGATCCTACAAAAAAAATGGTGAAAAATATGGCTAATGAACAAGAAAAAGGTGAAGGAACGGCAAAATATATTGAAACAATGAATTCGTATAAAGTAACATCTAATTTCGAAAGCGTTTTTAATGGATTATCAACAGAATATATTAAAACAAAGAAAGTGGTAAGATCTCACTTTGCTTTTGGTGTTTGGTATGATACAGGAGCTGCAGCTGTTTATATGCTTAAGAATATGGGAGTAGATGTAGAAACTAAAATTGCGAAAGGGTATACACCATATGATATTGCAGTAGAAAAATTAAAATTGTCTGATGCACAAAAGAGTTCTGCTTTAAAAAGTGCTAAAGATGAATTCAAATGGGGCGAAATATTAAAAGAAACTCAGCGATTAATTTCATTATAGTTAATAAAAAGGATTAGTTATCTAATTCAGCGAATTCGATATTTTTGTTTTTAAGTATGTGTGTGTTATAGTAATTTGTAGTCTTGAGTTGCTGGGTTTAATTAATGTTTTGGGTGTGAGTCTATTTTAATGTTTAATTAAAAAATGTAAAATGAAACGATTAGAATTAGTATTGTTTATTATGAGTTTAATTTTCATACAATCATGTAATAAAGAGGATCCTGTAATTCCAGAAAAAGAGAAAGATGAGCAAGGATTAGTACTCTCTTTTGAAGAGGACTTGCAAAAACATCAAGGTATTATACGACGTTATAAATTTACAGATAATAAAAAATTAGTGAGTTCAAAGGAGTTTGAAATTCCTGACTTTGCAAAAGAATATTCTACTTCTGAAAATCAAGAGAAGTTAAGAAGTCTTATAGAAAAGATTCTTGCAACAAGCGCACTACCATATGTGAAATATGCATATATTCATGTAGGAAAAGCAAATGGTGAGGGTGCAAGTGGATTTATCGGGTATCTTAATGAAGATTTGAAAGAGATGTATATATCTATAAGTTTGAGTGAGCTTGTGTTTGATTTGAGAAATGGTAAAAAAAATAAAGAATCAATTCATACAGTTATTCATGAATTTGGACATACTGTTGCTGAAAATGTGTCGCAAATAACTCCAAATTCTACCGGAGAGTGTAATGGTGGTATATCTAATGCAGATACGAATGGATGTGCCAAAAAGGAAGCCTATATTAATAAATTTTATAATGAATTTTGGAAGCCGGTAATAGATCAAATTGAAGCAGATCCTAATAAATTCATTAAAGATCATCCCGAAGAGTTTGTCACATCATATGCTGCTTCCAACTATGGTGAAGATATTGCTGAGTCGTTCACTTTTTTTGTGTTGTATGATAAACCTAATGGGAAAGAGGTAAAGGATAAAAAAGTATCTTTTTTTTACAATTACCCCGAATTAATTGAGATGAGAACTAGAATTAGGAAATCTTTGTTGATTCTGAGATGAAAATCATCCTAGATTTATTTTTTATATTAGTAGACTGTTTCCCTCTGCATCTAAGACATTATCCCATTAAGAGTTAAAAGTGAAATTAAGGTTAGGAATTAAAACCTGCCCCAATCTTTAATATATAGTTGAAATCAAGTTTCGTACTTCCTTCTAATATCTGATGGGTGTTGTTCACGTCCTGTTCTGTTTTACATGAGTGTATTTTATGAGTGATAATGTTGTAGATTAGTTTGATAATTAAGTGTGAGGTGATTGAAGTTGTGTAATGATTATGATGTGTAAATTGCTGAGACGGTTAATGTTAGGCGTGGTTTCTTGTGAGTTAGTTATATGAAGTTAAGCCTAATAAGAAGCTGATGTTCGATTTTAACCATATTATGCATTTATTATTGTAGTATAAAAAGAATAACTTATGATAAAAGACGTGAACTTTATTAGTCTTAAAACAGAGTTGTCAAATGCAATAGTTGCCTTTGAGAAGGATGAGGTTGGGTTCAAACTTTTCTTTAATAATCATATGGGATTCCAAGATTTCAAGCAAAATTTGAATCATTTGTATTACGAATTTACAAACGAAATTCAGGACAATTTAAATAGGTTAAAATCAGATGAGCAGAGTAAAATCTATTTGGAGATGTTACTTCATGTATTCGAGATACTAGATGATCAAGTTGGTGTCTTTCCAGATTTTGTGATCCCACATCGAAATGTAAAGATAATTTCCAAGGCGAATACAAAACTTTCATGTATTTATACTTGTTCGGAAGATCTATCTCAAATGATAATTTATTTTCAACATCAAAAAAAAATCATTTTAAAGTCACGGAAATTTATATGGATTACTTTAAAGAGCTTTGGTAAATTAAATAATCATGGCAAAATTTCTATATTATCATGGAAGGATGAACTGAAAGAATTTTACCCTGATATGATAAGAATCAAGGATGAGGTGCACAAGATATTTTCAGTATCTGATAAAATTAGATTTTTGCATGATGAGCGGATAAACCTCTCTAAGGTCTATGAAAAGAAAGGAAGAGATCTTTATTCTTCGGTAATTAATTTTTTCTTTGAATCACAAATCGATTGCTGTAAAGATTGGTTAATTCATGAATCCAAGTTGAAAAATGGGATAAAGATAGATTATGAGAAAAATGGGATTGAGTTTTTTCTGATAGATTTACTAAATACATTGGAAATCGCTAATTCCAATATATCAAAAGATAAAATAAAAACAGGATTAGTAAAAGGAATTCAAATTGTAAAATCTTTTTCAGACGGAAATTTAAATTTAGAAAACGAAAAGTTGGGTTCACTCCAATTGAATTGGACAGAAAGTAAGACTGCACTAGTAGAATTGATATATGCCTTGCATAGCTCACATTCAATAAATGAGGGTAGGATAGATATAAAAACCATTTCTGAACGATTTGAAAGTCTATTTTCAATGGAACTGGGAGATATTTATCACACATTTTCAGAAATTCGAAATCGAAAAACAGAGCCAACAAAATTTATTGATCTTTTAAAGGATTCACTTTTAATTAAAATGAAAGAAACGGATGAGAAATCTTGTAAATAAATATTTAATATTTTCCAATTAATCATTCCCAAGTTGGGAATAGCTTGTGAATAATTTTAGTTATAAAGTTGCAAATTGTATTGGCGCTTAATTTGTATCATTAAAAACTTAAAGATATGCCAACAGAGATTGTGACGAATGATGATTTACGGAAATTCAAAACAGAATTATTCCAGGAATTAAAAACACTTCTTAAAGAACATTATGGGCATCCTTCCAAAAAGTGGTTGAAATCCTATGAAGTTCGTGAACTACTGGGGATATCACCAGGTACCCTTCAGAACTTAAGATCGAACGGAACACTTCCTTATACTAAAATTGGTGGCATGATGTTCTATGACTATGAAAACATCAAAAAGATGTTGGATGAAAACCTCATTCAAAGTCGATTCACCAGCACAAGTTAAATGGATCAGAACAGATATTTAAAACAATTATGGGAGTCACATTCCTAAAAGGGAACGGGAAATCTTAAATCGGATAGTTTTTGAAAAGCATTCTGGGGGTGTAAAAGCATTTGAAAGGGTCTTTATGTCATGTAAAGGCCTTTTTCTTGTCTGTAATTCACTTCTATTATCCGTTCGTCCATTTTTAGATAAAGCTATCCCACCTATTTTATCAGCAAAAAAAGCCTTTTACAAAAGGGAGCAAAAGTATCCTTCCACTTCGTTTTAGGGATACACTTGCTATCTACTTGACTTATTGGTTCAGGTTAATGGTTTAAAAAGTAAGAACCATTTTATTGGCTATTTTGTGCAGACCCATTTAGAGCATTCATTTCAAATAAAAAACACACAAAGGCTTCGCCAGCGAATTTTACCCCCTTTCCATTTCTACTCTAAAAGGATCTTTACATGAGGATCAAGAGAATACTTTTCACTGCGTTACAAGCATACACTTGATTTTTTTTATTGTTTGAAATAGAATGTTCTGCTTAAAATAAAAACAATCAAAGAAAGCAAAAAGAAAACCCAATCTAGCCAAGAGTACAAGGGTGCTACCGCATTCTAAAATACAAGGCCATGCAAGTACCCCTAGAGTTATTTTAGATTGCATTATTAGGCATAGTTCACGGTAGCCTTGTATTTTATCCTACTCCTGGCTTTGTAAAGACTTTCTTTTCTTTTTTTGAGTCTTTTTTCTCTTCTTTTAGTTTATAGACAACAAATTTAATCTAAAGAGAATCAGATTGAATCCCACCTTGGGTCTTACAAGATAATTAAGATGTCAATACGAGCTTAAACGGATTATTTCCCTTTTTTTTCGTGTTTTTAGTTGATCAATAAAAAACACCCAAGCCCTTCCCAACTTGTGAAATGCATCCATTTCAATTCCTGAGCTTTGTCCTATCGAATCTGAATTTATTGGTTTTGATAAAATGAAAAGTCAAACAAAAAATGATATCTCATGTTTGGATTAGAACAAATTGCCTGGGCAGCTTTTCTCAAGCTGCTTACTTCACTCCTTGTGTTTTGGTATCTGTCCCTGCTTTTTATGGCTTGGTGGAAAGATAATACCCATCAAAAGCAAATGCTTTTTGAGGATGATGCAGATCATGATTTTTCAGGAAGTGAGCTTTCACTATTGAAAGTTTCTGAAAGAGATTTTCCCTCACAAATGATCAGTTCAGTTTCAGATGAGAATGTGTCCTTGGTATCATCCTTCTATGAAGAAACAGGAATGGATGAAGGCTATCATCTGGATTATTTTCTGGGGGAACATGATGCTTCAGCTTTTTCCATTTTGAGTCAGGTTCAATATGAATAATAACCCTTTAAATATATTTTCCATGAAAAAAGATATTCGAAAGAATTTACAAAGACTAACTGCTTTTATGCTTGGTCTGTATTATTCCATTTCTTTCCTGCAAGCACAAAATGCTGCAGGAATTGATCAGGCTACAACAGAAATTAATTCTTATGTGGATCCGGTATCCAATATGATTATTGCCATAGGTGCTGTGGTGGGACTCATTGGTGGTGTGCGGGTGTATATCAAATGGCAAAGTGGCGATCAGGATACTCAGAAAGCAATTATGGGTTGGTTTGGAGCCTGTTTGTTTTTAATTCTAGTCGGCGTTGTGATCAGAGCTTTTTTCTCCTGATGAAAGATTATTTGATTCAAAAAATAGACGCCAGTCTCTACGTTAAGGGCTTCTCGGGAAAGTTAGTGTACTTAGCACTCTATAGTATTATCGGGACATTTATCCTGTTTGTTTTGCTCTAC
>JADGFH010000341.1 GCA_016743925.1 Labilibaculum sp. | reverse complement strand
GATTTTGAGAATGCGTGAGCTTTAACTTCAAGCTTCGCAGTAATCGTACCATGACCTAAAATCTTAACGTTATCGTTTTTAGACACCATTCCTGCTGTCATTAAAACTTCTAAGTCAATTTTAGTCAAGCTATTTTTTTCTGCTAATGCTTGTAAAACTTCAACATTAATAGCTTTGTATTCTTTTCTATTAATGTTCTTAAATCCAAACTTAGGAACTCTTCGTTGTAAAGGCATTTGACCACCTTCGAAACCAACTTTTTTAGAGTATCCAGATCTTGACTTCGCTCCTTTATGTCCTCTGGTAGAAGTACCTCCTCTTCCAGATCCTTGTCCGCGACCTATTCTTTTCGAATTCTTAGTAGATCCTTCTGCGGGTTTTAAGTTACTTAAGTCCATATCTATTTAATACTAAATATTAACAATGATTTATTCTTCAACGGAAACAAGGTGCTGTACTTTAGCTACCATCCCCAAAATTTGGGGAGTAGCTTCGTGTTCAACAGTAGCATTGATTTTTGATAATCCTAATGCTTCCAAGGTTCTCTTTTGGCGATCAGTGCTTCCAATTTTGCTCTTAACTTGAGTAATTTTAATCTTAGCCATTTCCTTATTTCTTAACCGTTAAACACTTTATCCAATGATACACCTCGTTGTTCTGCAATGGCATGAGCATCTCTTAATTCAGCTAATGCTCCCATTGTAGCTTTTACAAGGTTATGTGGATTTGATGAACCTTTTGATTTAGCAAGTACATCAGTTACTCCAACACTTTCTAATACGGCACGCATCGCACCACCAGCTTTTACACCAGTACCATGAGAAGCAGGCTTAATGAAAACCTCTGCTCCACCATATCTTGAAAGTTGTTCGTGAGGGATAGTTCCCTTATAAACTGGCACTTTAATCAAATTTTTCTTAGCTGCATCAACGCCTTTAGAAATAGCAGTAGTTACTTCGTTTGCTTTACCAAGTCCCCATCCTACTAATCCATTTTCGTTTCCAACAACTACAATTGCAGAAAAACTGAAGGTTCTACCCCCTTTAGTTACTTTCGTAACACGATTAATCGCAACAAGCCTATCTTTAAGATCTGCATCGTTAGTTTTAATGTTCTTATTATCTGCCATAATTATTAAAATTTAAGACCACTTTTACGAGCAGCGTCTGCTAAAGATTTAATTCTACCATGGTATAGATAACCATTTCTATCGAATACAACACCAGTAATACCGGCAGCAATTGCTTTTTCAGCAATTGAACTACCTACTAGTTCTGCTTGTTCAAGCTTAGTTGATTTTTTCTCAGCAATTTCCTTAATTAACGAAGATGTAGCTAATAAAGTTTTTCCTGTTAAATCATCAATAATTTGTACTGAAATCTGCTTGTTAGAGCGAAAAACTGACATTCTAGGTCTTTCAGCAGTTCCAGCAATTGACTTACGAATTCTTCTTTTAATTCTAAGTCTTCTATCTTGCTTAGTTAAAGCCATAATTTACTATTTTAAGAAATTATTTACCCGCAGATTTACCAGCTTTTCTTCTAAGCTGTTCACCAACAAATTTAACACCCTTACCTTTATATGGTTCAGGTTTTCTGAACGCTCTGATTTTAGCTGCTACCTGACCAACAAGTTGCTTATCGCAACTCTCTAAAGTAATGATAGGGTTAGCACGCTTTTCAGTTACTGCAGTAACTTTCACCTCTGGAGCAATCTCCAAATGGATAAGGTGAGAGTAACCAAGAGCTAATTCTAAAAGTTGACCTCTAGAAGTTGCACGGTAACCTACACCAACAAGTTCTTGCTGTATAGTATAACCTTCAAAAACACCTTTAACCATGTTGCTCATCAACGAACGATACAAACCATGCATGGCTTTGTGTCTTTTTTGTTCTGATGGACGTTCTAATACAATTGTATTATCTTCAACCGATACTTTGATGTCTGCATCAATTTGTTGAGTTAATTCACCTTTAGGTCCTTTAACTGTTACTGAATTATCCTTATTCACCGTTACGCTTACTCCGGCAGGCAAATTGATAGGTAATTTTCCAATTCGTGACATTTCTAATCCTCCTTAATTAATAAACGTAACACAATATTTCACCACCTACATGCTTCTGACGTGCTTCTTTGTCAGTCATTACTCCCTGAGAAGTAGAAAGAATCGCAATTCCTAAACCGTTAAGTACGCGAGGTAATTCGGTTGCTCCGCAATATTTTCTTAATCCAGGCTTACTTACCCTTTTAAGATTTTTAATTGCAGAAATTTTTGTTTCTGGGTTGTATTTCAAAGCAATTTTAATTGTACCTTGAATACCATCATCAACAAACTTGTAATTAAGGATATAACCTTTATCCTTAAGAATTTTTGTCATTTCTTTTTTCACGTTAGAAGCAGGAATGTCAACCACTTTGTGGTTAGCCATAATCCCGTTTCTCAAACGTGTAAGAAAATCTGCTATTGGATCTGTCATTTTTAAAAAAAATTAAATTGATCCCGATCGCTCGGGACAATATTTAAAAAAAGTTGTTTTCACAATCTAATTTGGTTACCAACTTGCCTTTTTCACACCTGGGATTAATCCAGCTGAAGCCATTTCACGAAAAGTGATACGACTCAAACCAAATTGTCTCATGTATCCTTTCGGACGACCAGTAAGTTTACATCTGTTGTGTAAACGAACAGGTGAAGAATTTTTTGGCAAGCGACTAAGACCGATATAATCGCCTTCTTCTTTAAGTTTAGCTCTTTTTGCTGCGTATTTTTCAACTAGCTTTTGACGCTTAACTTCGCGAGCTTTCATTGATTCTTTAGCCATCGTATTATTTTTTAAGATTTTTAAATGGTAACCCAAATTCCTTTAATAAAGCATATGCTTCCTCATCGGTATTCGCAGTTGTAACGAAGGTAATGTTCATACCCATCATTTTGTTTACTTCATCCAAAACAATCTCAGGGAAAATGATTTGCTCTTCGATACCTAAAGTATAGTTTCCTCTACCGTCAAGTTTGCTGTTAATACCTCTAAAGTCACGAATTCGTGGAAGAGCTACACGTACTAATTTCTCAAGAAATTCGTACATACGCTCGCGACGTAAAGTAACTGTAGTACCTACTGGCATACCTTTACGAAGCTTAAAGTTCGAGATATCTTTAGTAGACATTGTTTGAACTGCTTTCTGACCTGTAATAGCTGTCATTTCGTTTACCGAAAATTCAAGTATTTTCTTGTCAGCAATAGCCGATCCAACACCTTGGTTAAGTACTATCTTCGTTAACTTTGGCGCTTGCATTACAGTTTTGTAGTTGAATTCCTTCATTAAAGCAGGAACAACTTCTTCTGTATACTGTTTTTTAAGAGTCGGTATATAGCTCATTACTTAATTTCCTCCCCTGACTTTTTAGAATATCTAACTAATTTTTTGTCATCACCGATTCGTCTACCAACACGGGTAGCTTTTCCGGTTGAAGCATCTTTCACATTCAAATTAGAAATATGAATTCCTGCCTCTTTTTTAACAATACCGCCCTGTGGATTCTCAGCATTTGGTTTGGTATGCTTAGAAATCATGTTAGCTCCTTCAACAATTGCTCGTTGTTTTTCAGCTAAGATTTCTAAAACTTTACCTTCCATACCTTTAGATTCCCCTGAGTTTACAATAACGGTATCACCTTTTTTAATATGTAACTTTTTTCGCATTGTTCTAGGTTTACAAAGATTATAAAACTTCTGGAGCTAGAGAAACGATCTTCATGTCTGTATCGCGTAATTCTCTTGCAACAGGTCCAAAAATACGGGTTCCTCTCATTTCACCAGTTGTATTTAACAACACGCAAGCGTTGTCATCGAAGCGAATATAAGAACCGTCTTGTCTTCTAATCTCTTTTTTGGTGCGAACAACAACTGCTTTTGTTACTGTTCCTTTTTTCATTTCGGAACCGGCAATACTATTCTTTACGGTAACTACGATCTTATCGCCAATTGAAGCATAACGCTTTTTGGTACCGCCTAACACACGAATACAAAGAACTTCTTTGGCTCCGCTGTTATCAGCTACTAATAGTCTACTTTCTGTTTGTATCATGTCTACTTAGCTCTTTCAATAATTTCAACTAATCTCCAACTCTTATTTTTACTTAATGGTCGGGTTTCCATGATCTTTACGGTGTCACCTTCATTGCAGGTATTTTCTTCATCGTGAGCAGTGAATTTCTTCGACTTTTTCACGAATTTACCGTAAATTGGGTGTTTCTCTTTGGTATGCACCACAACAGTAATAGATTTCTCCATTTTGCTGCTAACCACAACCCCGATACGCTCTTTTCTAAGATTTCTTTCCATCACTTTTTTACTTTTCAGTTAATTGCCTTTGACGCAACTCAGTTACAAGTCTAGCAATGTTACGTCGGGTTTCCTTAATTTGCAAAGGATTTTCCAAAGGTGAAATAGCGTGATTTAGTCTGAATCGAGTTAACGTAGATCTCTCTGTATCTACTTTCTCTACTATTTCCTGTGTTGTTAACTCTTTAATTTCTGAATTCTTCATGATTAATCATTTGAATTTTCAACATAATCACGTCTTACGACAAACTTTGTAGTAACAGGTAATTTTTGTGCTGCAAGACGTAATGCCTCTTTTGCAACTACGAAAGGTACTCCTTCACATTCGAATAACATTCTTCCTGGTGAAACAGGAGCAACGAATCCTTCTGGTGAACCTTTACCTTTACCCATACGAACCTCTGCAGGCTTCTTAGTGATAGGCTTGTCTGGAAAAATACGGATCCAGATTTGACCTTGTCTTTGCATATATCGGGTTACTGCCACACGAGCAGCTTCAATTTGACGACCAGTGATCCACTTAGTTTCAAGTGACTTGATCCCAAAAGATCCAAATGCTAATTCAGTACCGCGACCGGCATTGCCTTTCATTCTTCCCTTTTGTTGTCTTCTAAATTTTGTCCTTTTTGGTTGTAACATCGTACTAATTCTTTAAAATTTTAAAGACTACTTCTTTTTTCTTCTATTAAAACCACCTTTTCCTTTTGGTCCTCTGCCATCACGCATTCCTGCGTTAGGAGTCAAGTCACGCTTACCGTAAACTTCACCTTTACAGATCCAAACTTTGATACCAATAAGACCATAAGTTGTTAGCGATTCAGCTAAACAATAGTCAATATCAGCTCTTAAGGTATGTAGCGGGGTACGTCCTTCTTTGTACATTTCAGAACGAGCCATTTCGGCACCGTTTAAACGACCAGAAATCTGTATTTTAACTCCCTCTGCACCCATTCTCATAGTAGAAGCAATAGCCATCTTAATTGCACGTCGATAGGCGATACGACCCTCGATTTGACGAGCAATATTATTAGCAACGATTACAGCATCCATTTCCGGACGCTTAATTTCAAAGATGTTAATTTGTACTTCTTTGTCAGTAATCTTCTTTAACTCTTCTTTTAACTTATCAACCTCAGAACCACCTTTTCCGATAATAATACCAGGACGAGCAGTGTTAATAGTGATTGTAATTAATTTTAGAGTTCTTTCGATTATAATCTTAGAAATACTTGCCTTAGCTAAACGAGCATTTAGGTACTTTCTAATTTTGGTATCTTCAACAAGCTTCTCGCCGTAGTTTTTTCCGCCAAACCAGTTAGAATCCCATCCTTTGATGATTCCTAATCTATTTCCAATTGGATTTACTTTTTGTCCCATTCTAACTATTCTTTATTACTATTGGCTTCAGCAGTTTTGCTACCCAATAATATAGTTACATGATTTGATCTCTTTTTAATTCTATGTGCTCTTCCCTGAGGAGCTGGTCTTAAACGCTTAAGGATTCTTGCAGAATCAACGTTAATAATTTTAACGTATAATTCGCTTTCCTCAATTCGCTGACCCTCATTCTTAGCTTGCCAGTTGGCAATAGCTGAAAGCACTAGTTTTTCTACGCGATTTGATGCCTCTTTCGGACTGAAACGAAGCACATCTAAAGCTCGGTTCACCTCCATACCTCTTACCATATCGGCAACAAGTCTCATTTTACGAGGTGAAGTAGGAACGTTTCTCAAGCTAGCGAATGCTTTGCTCTTGTTTTCCTCCTTTATTTGGTTTGCTTTTATTCTTTTTCTTGCACCCATTTTTACAAATTCAAAATGTTAATTAAAACCTTTTAACACGTGACTATCGTTTCCTCTTGTCAGCATGTCCTCTAAAAGTACGAGTTGGGGCAAATTCACCTAACTTATGACCTACCATGTTTTCAGTAACATAAACAGGAATGAATTTGTTTCCGTTGTGAACGGCAATCGTGTGACCTACGAAATCTGGAGAAATCATAGAACGTCTTGACCAGGTTTTAACAACTGTTTTCTTACCCGATTCGTTTTGTCCTAATACTCGTCTCTCCAATTTGAAATCGATAAAAGGTCCTTTTTTTAATGAACGACTCATAACAATTTAATTATCAAATTATTTTTTCCTTCTTTCAACAATATACTTATTTGA
>JADGFH010001093.1 GCA_016743925.1 Labilibaculum sp. | reverse complement strand
GCTTCTTTCATTTGCTCTTTTTGCTCCTCATTCAAACCAACACGCTTTTCACCATCTCTTTTTAACTCACGTGATTCTGGTTGTGCTTGCAAACCAGACATACCTAAAAATAAAAAGGCTACCAGACCTAATATCGATATACTTCTCTTATTTATTTTCATCTTTTAAAATATTACGTTTATTCTAATTCTTTCTCAAGACCTATTGCCTTAAATATTACCTTTTTGAAAATCGACTTCGGATTTTAGACTTGATCTTTTCAAAAAGGTTTAATCTGAAATTTTTAGAACAAAAAAAAGACCTGCAAAATTGCAGGTCTTAACATCCAATATTGTTTTGGAATTATTGAAATAGAATTTTCGATTCCAATAAGGTCTTATCTAATTCTTGAATGATAGGATAAAATCCATCATCATCAATAACATCTCTAGCAATATAGGCTTTCACTTGGGTTTCGATAACTTTTCTCGATTGAGCTAAGCCTTTATAGTCTGGTTTCACACCTTTATCTTTCGCATAAGTAACCAATCCCTTAATTACATCTTTGGTTTTGATATACTTCAAAATCGATTGATAATCTTTCAACTTAACCAAATCTTTACGATGTTTATCAACAAAAAAGAATGCATATTGATAGATCACTCCTTTGGTTCTTAAATCTCTAAAATAATTGGAATAACCAGAAGTATCTACAGGAATAAATACATCAGGCATTATACCTCCACCACCGTAAACAGTATTTCCTCCTGGAGTTGTAAACTTTAACGAATCATTAAAATGAATAGAATCCTGTTTTTGAAACTCTCCATGCATAAAACGTAAATTTAGATCATTATAATACTCTTCTTTTCCATTTTCATATGATTTCTGAATACATCTACCAGTAGGTGTATAATATCTTGCCACAGTTAATCGTAAAGCAGATCCATCAGGTAGTCTACGTTGTTCCTGTACCAGTCCTTTACCAAAAGATCTACGACCAACAATTTTACCTCGATCGTTATCTTGAATTGCACCAGCAAATATTTCACTAGCCGAAGCCGATGTTTCATCAATCAACACAATAATGGGCAAATCCTGATAACGGCCATTACCGGTAGACATATAATCTGCCTTAGGTTGAGATTTCCCTTGCGTATAAACAATCATTTTGCCTTCAGACAAAAACTCATTAATCATATTGGTTGCCTCGGAAAGATATCCTCCGGTATTACCACGTAAATCAACAATTATCTGTTTCATACCCAATTCTGATAGCTTTTGTAGTCCCTCAGAAAATTCAAAATAGGTAGTTGCAGCAAATCGATTTACTTTTATATACCCTGTAGTATCAGATAACATGTAAGCAACATCAACGCTTGCTACGGGAATTGATCCTCTTAACAATTCCATATCAATTAAATCCTTCTCACCTCTTCGATAAATCCCAATTTTTACAGGCGTTCCTTTCGGCCCTTTTAAACGATCCATAATTTCAATATCGGTCATTTTGATACCAGCTATAAGAGAATCATTCACCTTCACAATTCGGTCGCCAGCTAAAATCCCTGCCAACTCCGAAGGGCCACCAGGTATTACCCGAACAATTGCAACAGTATCTTGATAACGAATAAACTGAACTCCAATTCCTCCAAAATTACCTTTTAAATCCTCATTTACTTTTTGCAAATCTTTAGCAGGAATATAAACTGTATGTGGATCCAAATCCTTTAAGATTAAAGGAATAGCACTCTCTACCAATTTAGCAGATGAAACTGTATCTACGTAATCTTCCTCAAT
>JADGFH010000340.1 GCA_016743925.1 Labilibaculum sp. | reverse complement strand
AGTTTCCACAGTTTATTATTGATTTATATTTGCATCATGAATGAGCAAAAAGGTAAAATATTGGTAGTTAGTTGGGAAATGTTTTTCCAGTATGGAATCAAGAGCGTAACAATGGATGATATTGCTAATAAAATGGGAATGTCTAAAAAAACGCTATACCAATACTTTGCAAATAAGAAAGAATTAGTGTCTCAAGCATGCGAATGGGAATTAAAAAATCCAGGTTTCGCCTTTGATGTAGATGAATTAAAGGACATGAATGCATTAGACCAATATTTTGAATTTTTCAATTTTGTAAATGAAAAAATACAGCAAAACTGTGCTTCTCTAGATTACGATTTAAAAAAATATTATCCTGAGATTTGGAGTAATTTCAAAAGTACAAGAATAATAGCATTTCAAAATCAATTAGCACTAAATTTAAAGCAGGGCGTTGAGGAAGGTTTTTACCGACCAGAATTGAACATTAATTTTATAAGTAAAAACCTGGTGAGCTTTTACTTAAATCTGAATTCAATAGAATATGAGGTATTCTCTCCCGACGAAGTTTTTAACAAAGACATGCACCGCGAACTAACACATTACCACCTTTATGGTGTTTGTACAGAAAAAGGAATCGAATATTTTAAAAATAAATTCAAATAGATACAATGAAAAACATCCTACTAACACTGATGGTAATTTTTCTTGGATTCAGTCTCAAAACAAAAGCACAAACTGATAATCCAAAGAAATTTACCTTAGCCGAAGCACAAGAATATGCTTTGGAAAATTCATATTCGGTAAAGGGAACGGATTATGATTTACAAATTGCCAAAAAGAAAGTATGGGAAACAATTGCCGATGGTTTGCCACAAATTGATGCCTCTTTGGATTACAATAACAATTTAGATGTAGCAGTTTCTCTTTTACCAGCAGAAATTTTTGGTGGTGAGGCTGGAACCTACACTCCTGTAAAGTTCGGTCAGCAATATGGCAGCACAGCAAGTATTAGTGTGAGTCAGAAAATTTTTGATGGTTCTTATATTGTAGGAACCATGGCAGCAAAAGTTTTTGTTCAATTATCTAAAGATCAAAAAGAGAAATCTGAAATTCAAATTAAAGACGATGTAGCACAAGCCTATTTTAATGTTTTGGTTGCGGAAGCGAACTTTAAAACAATTAACGAAAACTTGTTAATCAATCAAAAGCTTTTGAAAGAAACCGAAGCTTACTATCAGAATGGCTTTAGAGAGGAACTGGATGTTGATCAAATTCGTTTGAATTTGAACCAAACTAAAAATAAATTAGCGGATGCCAAACGTGCAATTCATACCTCTTTAACCATTCTTAAATTTTCCATTGGAATGGATATTGATGAAAGTATTCAATTATCCGAAAATCTAAAAGAACTAGTTGATCCTATTCGTTCTGAACAGCCAGTCATGAAAGATTATCAATCTATAAACCATATAGATTACCGTATTATTGACACACAATTAAAAGCTCAAAATCTGGTAATTAAAAATGAAAAAGCAGCTTACCTACCTACCATTTCAGCTTTTTACAACTACGGTAAAAATACAAGTACTGATTATTCAAATGTTTTTAAATCATCAGTTCCTTGGTTTAAAACATCGGTTGTAGGCTTGCAAGTAAAAATGCCAATATTCTCTGCTGGTAAAAGAAGATCGAAGGTAAACCAGGAAAAACTGAATTATCGAAGTCTGGAGAATGCCCAACTAATGACCGAACAGAATCTTAAAAAGGATTTAACACTGTCTTTCTCAAACTTATTGAGTGCACAAGAAAAATACGAAAATGATGTTGTTGCTGTAGAAATTGCAAAACGAATTTACGACAAAACGCTTATCAAATTTAATGAAGGTATTTCAACGAGTACCGAATTATCAGAGAACGAACAACAATATTTAGATACGCATTCAGCATATATCAATTCAACATTTAATTTACTTTATTCAAAAGTAGCCTTTAAAAAGGCATTGGGTAAATTATAATACTAACATTCTACAAAAATATAATACAATGAAGAAGTTACTAATTACCTGCATAATTCCATTGCTTTTTGCTTGTTCAGCAAAAGATGCGGAGAAAGACGTAAATAAGGCAGAACAACTAAAGAAGTACAAAACGGAACTGGCAACTTTAAAAGCTAAAATCTCTGATCTCGAAAAGGAAATTCGCAGCACAAATAAAGACGAAGAAAAAGTAAATGTGGTGGTTAAGAAATTAACGACTTCAAAATTTGAGCACTATATTCAGATTACTGGAAATGTAGAAGCCGATAAAAATATCACGATTACACCAGAAACTGGAGGAAATATTATTTCCATTAATGTAGTTGAAGGACAAAAGGTAAATAAAGGAGCTATTTTAGGAACTCTAAACACTTCGCAGATTCAACAACAGATTGATGAAGTAAAAACGAACCTTGAGTTAAGCACGATACTTTTCGAAAGACAAGAGCGTCTTTGGAACCAAAAAATTGGTTCGGAAGTAGAATTTTTAGAAGCAAAATCGAAAAAAGAAGCACTTGAAAATAATCTTGCAGCTCTAGAAGCACAAAAAGAAATGGCTATAATCACAGCCCCTTTTAGTGGTATTGTAGATGAAATTCATCAGAAAAAAGGAGAATTGGCTGGACCATCTATCCCTTTTGCGCAATTGGTAAACATCAATAAAGTATATGTAGAAGGAGATGTTTCCGAAAGTTTCTTGAATTTTATTAAAGCAGGTGCAACAGCTGACTTAGATTTCCCAGCAATTAACTTCCAAACAAAGGCAAAAATTAATCGCACAAGTAACGTGATAAATCCTGCTAATAGAAGCTTCAAAATTAGAATTAACCTTAACAATCCTAATCATACAATTAAGCCGAATCTTATTTCAGTAATGAAAATTAAAGATTATGAAGTTCTAGATGCTATGGTTGTTCCATCTATCATCATCAAAAAAGATTTTGAAGGGAACTATTTGTATATCGCAAAAAAAGAAGGCAAAAACCTAGTTGCTAGAAAAGTATATGTGAAAGTTTCCAAAACTTATAATAATGTATCCATGATTGAATCAGGTCTTTCGCTTGGCGTTCAGGTTATTACAGAAGGATTTTCTCAAGTTGTGAACGGAGCCCTAATTAGCACCAAATAATTTTGATAAAAATGGATAAAATTAAAGATACAAAACCTGAAGGTAATGAAATTACCCGGCAGTTTAAACCAACATTCGGAGCATTAAAAAATAAGAATTCCATTTTTATTTTAGCTGCAATTCTCTGTATGTTCGGATGGTTTTCGTACCAGAGTATGCCAAGAGAGTATTTCCCAGAAGTAGTGATTCCTAACATTATGGTATCAACTCCTTATCCTGGTAACTCTCCTGTTGATATTGAAAATTTGGTTACCAGACCTATTGAAAAAGAACTGAAATCCTTAAAAGGGGTTAAAAAAATGTCTTCTGCATCTTTCGAAGATATGAGTGTTATTGTTGTTGAGTTTAACACCGATGTTGAAGTAAAACAAGCTTTACAAGACACGAAAGATAAGGTAGATAAATCGTTAAGTGAATTGCCTGATGATTTGGATACAGACCCAATTGTTGAGGATATAGATATTGCTGATTTTCCAATTATTAATATCAATTTGTCTGGTGATTTTGGTTTGGATGATTTAAAGGCATATGCAGAAGATTTACAAGATAAATTTGAAACTCTTCCTGAAGTTTCCGAGGCAGATATAAAAGGTATTGATGAAAGAGAAATAAGAATTAATGCCGACTTGCACAAAATGGAAGCAAATGGCGTTTCTTTTCATGATATTGAAACTGCAATTGGAGACGAAAATGTAACGGTTAGTGCTGGTACTTTAATTACTGATAATACCAGACGTAGTATTAGAACAAGTGCCGATTACACCAATATGCAACAAATTAAAAATACCATTGTAAAAGTTACAAATGGTAGAGTTGTGTACCTTAAAGATGTTGCTGAAGTAGAAGATGGCTACGAAGAACTTTCTTCTATTTCCAGATTGGACAACCATCCGGTTGTTTCCATCTCAATTTCTAAAAAATCAGGTGAAAACCTACTGGGTGCAACTGAAGAGATTTATAAAATCATATCGCACGAGAAAGAAATTGGTAATCTACCGCGCGAACTAATCGTAACCATTACCGATGATACATCAGAAGATGTACGTGGACAAGTTAGTGATTTGGAGAATTCCATAATTATGGGAATGTTGTTGGTGATTCTAATTCTGTATTTATTTATGGGCTTACGAAATGCTCTGTTCTCAGGCCTAGCAATTCCAATGTCGATGTTTATCTCTTTCATTATCCTTAACCAAATGGGCTATACAGTTAACCAAATGGTTCTGTTCTCCCTTATTTTGGCCTTGGGTATGCTTGTTGATAATGCCATTGTCGTCGTCGAAAATGTCTATCGACTACATGAAGAAGGATTAAGTAAGTTGGAAGCAACCAAGAAAGGAGTAAGTGAAATTGCTGGTCCTATTATTTCATCGACTGCAACAACTCTAGCTGCATTTTTCCCATTGCTACTTTGGGGTGGAATTATGGGTGAGTTTATGAAATATTTACCAATTACACTAATCATTGTATTGTCATCATCACTTTTCGTGGCCTTAATTCTAAATCCTGTTTTTACAGCAACATTTGTAAAGATTGATGATGTTTCGAAAAAAATGGATGCAAAGAAATTTGGTATTATCTCTGGAGCTTTCTTACTTGCTTCAATACCATTTTATGCCATGAAAATATCTGGAGCACTAGATACTTTTGTAATGGCAAATCTATTGGCATGCCTTGGTTTGCTAATTCTTTTAAATCTATTGGTATTAAAACCTTTTGCACGTTGGTTTCAATTAACTTTTTTGATAATCTTAGAAAATTCATATGAAAAGACGCTAAGATATGCCCTTAAAGGGATTCGACCATTGGTGTTTTTCCTTGCAACTTTCTTATTAATGATTGGTTCAATTATGTTTTATTTTGGAGGAAAACCATCCGTTGTTTTCTTTCCGGATAATGATCCCAAATCAGTCTATGTTACAATGGAATTGCCATTGGGAACAGATATTCATAAATCGAATGAAGTATCGGTAGCAATTGAGAAGATCGTTAAAGAAACCATGGAGCCTTATCAGGATATTATTCGTTCAATTTCAACGAATGTTGGATCTGGAAAAGGAGGAATGTTTGAAGGTAGCCGCTCACCAAATAAATCATTAACTACAATTTCTTTTGTTGAGTACAAAGAAAGAGGTGGAGTAAGTACTTCAGAATTAATGAAAGAGCTGACTACTAACTTTAAAGGATTTGTCGGGGCAAAAATATTTATTGAAAAAAATTCTGATGGGCCACCTGTCGGACATCCAATTAATATTGAGGTTTCAGGCGATGATTTCAAACAGTTATTGGTTCAAGCTAATCATTTAAAACAAAAGTTAGATGATGAAAGAATTCCTGGAGTAGAAGAGTTAAAACTAGATTTAGACCAGGGAAAACCTGAAATGCTGATAAATATCGATCGTGATAAAGTAAGGCGATTTGGTCTATCAACTAACCAAGTTGCTAGAGCTCTTCGTAATTCATTATACGGATTGGAAGTTTCGAAATTTAAAGATGGAGAAGATGAATACGACATTATGCTTCGCTTGGCCGATCAGTATCGATATGATGTTCCTTCTTTAATGAATCAGAAATTGAATGTGATGAGCCCGGTAAGCAACCAAATGGTACAATTACCAATCTCGGCAGTTACAACTTATAAATATGGTTCTACTTATGAAAGAATCAATAGAATTGAGAATACCCGTGTTGTTACGGTTTATTCAAACGTAGAAGAAGGTTTTAATGCAAATGAGATTAATACAAAAATTAGAGAGGCTTTAGCCGATTTCGAAATGCCAAAAGGTTACACACATAAATTAACTGGCGAGCAAGAGGAACAGGAAGAAACATCAGCCTTTTTAACGCAAGCTTTATTAATTGCACTTGCTTTAATAACACTAATTCTAGTATCACAGTTTAATTCAGCAATTAAGCCACTAATTATCATGATTACAGTACTATTTAGTACGATTGGTGTATTTATTGGTTTAGGAGTTTTTAACATGCCATTTGTAATTTTAATGACGGGTATTGGAATTATTTCTCTTGCTGGTATTGTGGTAAATAATGGTATTGTTCTGGTCGATTATATCGATTTGCTTCGTAAAAGAAAAATCGAAAATTCAGATATGAGCAATCGGAAGTATCTAAGCTCTGCTGAAGAAGTAGATTGTATTGCAGGTGCTGGTAAAACCAGATTACGTCCTGTAATGCTTACAGCAATAACAACCGTACTTGGTTTGCTACCATTAGCAGTTGGTATGAACTTTAATTTCTTCACTCTTTTTAGTGAATTCGATCCTTACCTTTCTTTTGGTAGCGATAGTACTGCATTTTGGGGACCAATGTCGTGGACAGTTATATTTGGTTTAAGTTTTGCCACATTCTTAACGCTGTC
>JADGFH010000339.1 GCA_016743925.1 Labilibaculum sp. | reverse complement strand
ATCAGCTACACAGCTGACCATCTTAGCAGGAGAAACGGAAGCAACAGCAAGTTTAAGTATTCTTGATGATGCAGCCGATGAAGGTGCAGAAAGTTTAACGGTTTCCATCACAAATCCATCTGCTGGAATTCAATTGGGAACAACTGTTAGTGGTATTATTAACATTGCTGATAATGATGGAACTGTTGGTGGAATTTTGGACAACTACGTATATCTCGATCCAACAACAAGTGGCGATGGAAGTATCGTGGTTAACTTAACACCTAAGGAATATGTGGCGACAGTAAGTCCTAGCCATCACATGACAAGTGTAAAAATCCCAGTAAATTATTATAGCGATGCTGTAGGATTTATTGGAACCGATTTACGTTCTCATATTCATACAATTATTGAGACAGGAGCTCAAGCGCAAGATTATAGTACAGTTTGGGACATGTGTGAAGAGGGCGATCAGAATCCGAAAAATGCTGATCAAGTTTGGCAGATGTATGTTGAGGCAGGAATTGCAAAATCGGCTCATGTATCAGGAAGTACAGGTTGGAACAGAGAGCACACTTGGGCGAAGTCTCATGGTGATTTTGGAACAGCAGATGGGCCTGGAACTGATGGGCATCATTTAAGAGCTACAGATGCACAAGAAAACGGTGCTCGTGGAAGTCGTGATTTTGGTAATGATGCTCCTGGTTATACACCTCCAAAATCGGCAAGAGGTGATGTTGCCCGCATGATTTTTTACATGGCTACACGTTGGGAAATGACAGTAGATGATCTGTGCAAAGAAGCAGAATCTGCCGCTCGTCATGGTAAACTGTCGCATTTATTGCAATGGCACGAAGAGGATCCTGTTGATCCATACGAAGTAAGAAGAAATAATGTGATCTACGGATATCAGCACAATAGAAATCCTTTTATTGATCATCCGGAATTGGTTCAGTATATTTTTGGTGAAGCTAAGGCAGCTACCTGGGATGGTGGTATTGGAACAGAACCGGCTAAAATTAAAATTACTGGCGCTTTAGCTGATTTTGGAATGGTGAAGTTTGGAGAGGAATCTTCCGTTCAAAGCTTCTCTATTTCAGCAAACGAATTGGCTGAGGATATCATAATCACTGCATCGCAGCATTTTCACCTGTCAACCGATGCGCTAACTTATGGTTCTTCGGTAACACTATCGCTTAATTCTGGTTCGCTTACAGAAACTACAATTTCCGTGAAATTCGTACCAGAATCGGCTGTTAATGCAGAGGTAACAGGAACAATTCAGATTACTAGTGGTGAAGATTCTAAAACAATATCCGTAACGGGAACAGAGGGTGATCCTGCCTTAATACCATTAGCTTTCTTAAATGAAGATTTTGAATCGAATACACACGAAAATTGGATTTTAAAATCAGAAGTTGGAGATAAAGCTTGGGAAACAAGAGAGCATTTGAATAATACCTATATGCAAATGTCTGCTTATCAAGCAACAGGAAATATAACAAGTTGGTTGATTACACCTGTTTTGAATTTGGATGCTTACAACAATGAAAAGCTAAATTTCAAAACGAAGAATGGTTATTATAAGGGAACCACATTGGAGGTTTTAATTTCGACAGATTTTGATGGTTCGGATGTTTCAACTGCCACTTGGCAAACTTTACCAGCTACAATCGATGAGCGAAATAATTCGAATTACGGGCCGGACTTTGTATTGTCTGGAGCTGTAGATCTTTCTGTTTACGAAGGAACTGCTCATATAGCCTTTAAATATACAGGCGATGGAAGTATTTTAACAACCACTTACCAAGTTGATGATGTTGTAGTGGAAGGAAATAAAATTCCGCTAACAGGAACTTTAGCAAGTAATTTAACGGAAGATTTACAATTTCCGTTTACGGAAGTTGGTGCCACTTGTGCAACACAATTCTACGAGTTAAGTTTCGATAAATTAGAGAGTGATATTAATGTTAATGCGAGTGATGGTTATGAGCTTTCTTTGGATGATATTACATGGACATCCACTTTATCTATTGCTAAGACAGAAACTTCACCAAAGCAAATCAATGTGAGATTTGCACCGAAAACGGTAGCTATAAATGGAACTACGGGAAGTATCACTACTAAAGCTGAAGGTGCAGAAACGCTGATCATTAATATGTCTTCAGCAGAATCTTCCGAAATTGTAGATGCTTCAACGCTTGCACGAGATAAAACTTTAGATATTGTTACGTGGAATATGGAATGGTTTGGAGCTCCTCAAAAATCGAATCATGCTTCTTCTTTCGATCAACAATTGACTGCTGCTTCTGAAAAAATAATTGAATTGGATGCTGATGTGTACGCCATACAGGAATTGGTTTCAGATGCTATAAATGGCGATTTCTTAAATCCATTAATTGATAAATTAAATGAATTGGCTGATGAAGAAATCTATACAGGTATTATGGGTGCTAGATTTTCTCATGATGATGAAGCATCATCGACAGAATTTCCAGCTCAACGAGTTTGCTATATTTTTAACAATACTACGGTGAGTAATTTGAATGATTTCTCGATGTTTTCGGATTTATACGAAGGCGGATCTACTACATCTATTGCTGGATATACAGGCTATGCACCTAATTTTTGGGCTTCAGGACGTTTGCCGTATTTGTTCGAAGCGGAAATTAGTATTGATGGGAGGAAGGAGATTGTGAAGTTTGTTAATATTCATGCAAAATGTTGTGAGGACAGTTATTCTCGAAAATTAGCAGATGCAGAATTCTTATTGAATGAATTGAATACCAATTATACCGATGACAATCTTGTGGTTTTAGGTGATTATAATGATTATCTGGAAGGAAGTATGACAAGTGGTGAATTGTCGCCATACAGCTCTTGGTTCAAAACAACAGATTATTTCGATCATGTTTTAACTTCAAGTACAAACATCGATCACATTAGCATTTCGAATGAATTGTACGATGAATATCAAGTGTTAACCAACAATACGAGTGAGGAAAGTGTTAGTGTTTCTGATCATCATCCAATATTATTGCGTTTAAAACTTCGTGGTGAACCGATTGTTAAGGAATCGCAAACAATCACTTTTGCTGATATTACAGATAAAGTATATGGCAATGATACTTTTGAGTTGATTGCTACTGCTACTTCTGGATTAGATGTGACTTTTGAAATCGTTTCAGGGCCAGCTAGTATTTCCGGAAAAGACTTGAGTATTACTGGTGCTGGTGTTGTTGTGGTTAAAGCCATCCAAACTGGAAATGACGAATTTGAAGCTGCTGAATATGTAGATCAATCATTTGTTGTGAGCAAAGCAAGTCAAACGATCAACTTTACGGATATAGCAGATAAAATATATGGCGATGAGGCCTTTGAATTGATAGCAAGTGCATCATCAGGATTAGAGGTAAGTTATACTTTAGTATCAGGACCAGCCACTTTAGATGGGAAAGAATTGACCATTACCGGAGTAGGAGTTGTTCTGGTAAAAGCCAGTCAAGAGGGAAATGAAAATTACATTACGGCAGAGCCAGTAAATCAGATTTTTGATATAGATAAAGGAGAACAAATCATCACATTCCAAGAATTGATGGATCGTGAATATAAGCCAGAAACGCAAGAGTTATTGGCTAGTTCTAATTCGAACCTACCTATTACCTATGAATTGATGAGTGGTAATGCGAGTTTAAATGGAAACTCATTAACCATTAATGGAGTTGGTGTTATTGTTGTAAAGGCATCGCAAGTTGGAAATGACAATTATTTGGCTGCCGCTGCGGTAACACAGGAGTTTACAGTTAATAAAGCAAGCCAATTACTTACTTTCGATCCTATTGCTGATAGAGAATTTACCAATGAAAGTATTCAATTATCTGCTAGTTCCGATGCAGCTACATCATTAACTGTTGAATTTAGATTAATAAGTGGTCCGGCAACATTAGTTGGCAGTTTACTGCAAATAAACGGAGCAGGAGAAATTGTTGTAGAAGCATATCAAGAAGGAAATGAGAACTATTTGGCAGCGACTCCAGTTAGGCAGAGTTTTGTGGTCAGTAAGATTTCTCAAACAATCACTTTTGCTGATATTACTGATAAAACCACTACTGATTCAATCTTTGCCTTAACTGCAAGTGCCTCTTCAGGATTAGAGGTAAGTTTTGAAATTGTATCAGGACCAGCTAGTGTTTCAGGAGATCAATTGACCATTATCGGAGTTGGAACAATTACGGTTAAAGCGGTTCAAATTGGAGATAATGCTTATGAAGCAGCAGAGCCAGTAATTCAAACTTTCTCTGTGAATAAAGCAGCTCAGAATATCAATTTTACTGCAATTGCAGATAGAACCTATAGTGATGTTGCCTTTGTCTTAATCGCCGAAGCCTCTTCAGGATTAGAGGTAAGTTTTGAAATTGTATCAGGACCAGCTAGTGTTTCAGGTGATCAATTGACCATTATCGGAGTTGGAACAATTTCGGTTAAAGCGGTTCAAATGGGAGATGATACTTACGAAGCAGCAGAGCCAGTAATTCAAACTTTCTCGGTGAGTAAAGCTACTCAAACTATCAATTTCACTGCTATTGCTGATAAAACTTTTGGAGATTCAAATTTTGAGTTAATCGCAACTGCTTCATCAGGTTTAAATGTGACTTTTGAATTGATATCAGGGGCAGCAAGTATCTCAGGAAATGAACTGAGCATACTAGGAGCAGGAACAGTTACCGTTCGAGTAAATCAGGCTGGTAATGAAAATTATGAGATGGCGGAATCGCTAAGCCAGATCTTTGAAGTTTACAAAGCAGATCAGACATTGGTATTTGATCCAATTGAAGGTGTTGTGGTGGTAGATGAAGAGCTTGAATTGCATGCTAGTTCCGATCAAGGATTTGATATTAATTTTGAAATTATTGAAGGAGAAGGACAGATTGATGACGCGATCTTAATACCAAGTAGTATTGGAGTATTTGAAATTCGTGCCTATCAGGATGGAAACGAAAACTTTAATCCAGCTGAAGCCTTTCAGTCTTTTACAGTAAGTCAGGCAACCGGAATTAAGGATGTTTTTGCAAAGCAAATAAAAATGTATCCAAATCCAACTAGTGATTTTGTAAATATTGATTTTTCTGATGTTAAAGTGACCCAAATTTTACTGCATGATAATAGAGGGAAGTTCGTTAAAAATATCGATTTGAATGATCGAATCAATTTTAATGTTAGAAACTTATCTGCGGGAGTTTACTTCATATCCATTAGAACAGATCAATTTGTAATCACAAAACGATTGCTAGTCGTACATTAATTTATAAAATGAAAAGGAGTCTATTAAAGGCTCCTTTTTTATTTTGTGAATTACAGATAGGCTCATTCTAATAAATCCTAATTTGCTAAAACCTAAGCGTTTTGGTGACTTGTAAGCATTTTTGTAATTGCTTTCTGTTTTTATTCCTGATTAATTCTTTTGTTATGCGATCTTTGTTTTGTAGATTAGATGCTGAATATAGTAGCAGTATATGACTGTCTTATGTGACTCACCTATATTCCCTTTTACGATAATAATAAGCGATTTAAACGCGATAGCATTTAAATATAATTGTGCTTAATTTATCTAAAGGTATACTAAGAGTGGAGCTTTATGCCAGAATTAATGGGCATGGAACTTAATTAGAGTAAGTAAAATAAATAATTAAAAGAAAATATCATGGCAAAAGGTAAAGATTCAAAGAAGAACGTTAAAAAAGAACCTGCTAAAACTGCAAAAGAAAAAAAAGCAGAAAAGTTACTAAAGAAAGCCAAATAGGATTTCTAGTACTCTGAAAAAAGAATAACAATAGTAAAATATAAAGCCCAAGTTCTAAGCTTGGGCTTTTTGCATTTTTCCTTTTTACCGTCGTCAAGCTATAAGACGAATAAATCTTTCGTGGGGTTTCAATCCCCTTGAATAGTTCTCCTGATTTCTTCATTCTTAAATTTTTTGTTAACTAATTATTGTTTTGTAGTTTAGGAGAGAAAAAGTATTTGCATCTGTCTGTTATAAATATTTTACCTGCCCTTTATGAGAAGAATTTACTATTTAAGCTTTTGTTTATTGTTGTTATCTTTAATTTCTTGCAACACTGGAAGAGAAGCTAAGGTTCCAGTTATTAACTCATTAAAAACAATTTTATTAAAACAAGACTCAATAATCCAATTTGATCATTTTATCATTATTGATAGTACAGAAACTTATTACGTAGATAAAGTTCAAACTTCTCTCGAGGACATTGCTGAAAAAATAAAGGAATTTAAAAAGACAAAAAGCAATTTAAAAGTTCAACTCGAAGTTGACAAAAGTGTAAAAATGAATAAGCTCCTTGTAATAATGGATGCTTGTAAGAAAGAGAATGTTGAGTTAAAACTGAAAAGTAGATAATAAATTTGAATATATGAAAAGCACAAGTCACCACGATGAGCGTATTGCAAAAATGATATTTGCCTCTATATATCCACTTTATCTTACAAAAGTGGAGAAGAAAGGAAGAACGAAAGAAGAATTACATCAAGTAATTG
>JADGFH010000338.1 GCA_016743925.1 Labilibaculum sp. | reverse complement strand
GATATATTCACGATCCATAATGAAATGTGGGCTAATCATTAAGAAATTATCAAAACCTAATCATAAATCAATTACTATGAAAAAATTATTATTTGCTATCGCAATTTGTGGATTCGTATTTACATCTTGTGGAAATAAAACAAAAGCTGCTACTGATGATAAAGCTTGTTGTTCAAAGGAAAAAACAGAGGTAGCTGCTGAAGTTAAAACAGATTGTTCAAAAGGATGTCCTCATACTGCTGCAGCAAAAAAAGCTTGTTGTGAAGGAGAAAAAGCAACTACTGAAACTACTAAAAAAGCATGCTGTTCAAAAGAAAAAGCAGAAGCAACTGCTACAGCTACAGCTAAAACAGATTGTTCAAAAGCTTGTACCAAGAAATAATTTTCAAAAAACACATAAAAAAACAGCCATGTAGTTCTACTGCATGGCTGTTTTCATGAATACGAGCACCGTTTAAATGTTAACGAAATCATAATACCAATAAGTAGCTATTGCAAATAAAAATTCGATCCTCTATATTTGTTGCATACATTTTCGAAAATGAGGAACTTAAAAAATCAATTATTATGTCTGATCATGATAATACCAATGTTGGTATTGCTTGCACATGATGTAATTCCTCATCATCATCACAGTGAAATACAGATTAATAACAATCAAGCTTCTGTAGCGCACTCACACCAACACATTCACAGTGGGTCATGTAATCCACACAGTCACGGTAGTGCACACTTGAATCACCAACACGAAACGAACAATGAATCTTGTTGTATATTAACACACAACAGAGTTCAGAAAGATGTAAAATATCAGATCTTCCTAAAAGCTGATGTGATTAATTATGATGTCAATGACACCCAGAAAGTTCAGAAATTCAGGGTTCTCAATTACCAATTAATACCCGAACCACTCCGGTTCTCTCCTCTTAGAAGAGGTCCTCCAAGTTTTAATTTAGTGTAGGCTTACTGATACGATCAGATTATCGGCATGCAGTACTTATATGGATAGAACTCTGTTGAGTAAATTCACATAAGCCTGTAAATAAGCGAAGTAGTAAACTACACCATTACCAATCCGTAAAACAAATCAATATAATAATCATCCGTTTTGGTGTTGTAATATGCCTTTTATTGGATCTTTTTGATCTCAAAACAAAATGCATTTTCATGACCAAAGCAATTCTTAAAAATTAGTCGAATGAAAAAAGTATTATTTGCTTTAGCAATTTGTGGCTTAGCATTTACCTCTTGCAATAGCACAGGTAAAAAAGCTAATAAAGAAGAAGCTCACCAACATGAAGGTCACGACCACGAAGGACATGATCATGAAGGCCACGAGCACGGAACTGAAGGACATGAGCATGACCAGGAAGAATTTAAGGTAGATGCTGACAGTTCTAAAACTCACAATGAGCATGAAGGTCACGACCATGATCACGAAGATGGCGATCATAAGCATTAGAAATTAGATTAGGGTTGGCATATCGCCTTCCCTACTCTTATACCAAATTAACATCAAAACCTATCTTTTAAGATGTTTCTTTTCAGCTATATCTTCGTTAAAAAAGATGCAAGCTAACTCGGCTATCTTTTACTTTTTTGCCATGATTTAGCTAAAATTTCTCCCATCTTTCTTAAAGATGATTTTGAAATTAAATTGGTATTACACTTTTACCGAACTAATTATCAATAGACCAAAGTAAGACGAATCGGACTTAGAGTTAAGCTCGACAAAAGCTATAAATTCTGCCGAACAATAATAAACATCTCACAAAATGAATAAAATATATTTAATAGCTCTAGGCTTATCCCTTTCTATAATAAGCTGCAAGCCTGCCACTACTGGTCATGAAGGTCATTCTCATGATGAAGTTTCAGGAGGAGCCGCACACGTTGATCACAACAACCAAACGGTAACTATTTTCTCTGATAAGACTGAGGTATTTGCTGAATTTCACCCGCTAGTTGTTGGTCAAGTTTCAAAATTCTTAACACATTTAACTCGTTTGGATACCTATCGTCCATATACGGAGGGAAAGCTAAGTATTGCTTTGGTTAAAGGAAATAGTGGTATTCGTAAAGCTGTGGATGCTCCCAGTTCTCCTGGCATTTTCACTCCTAGCTTAAAACCAAAAGCTGCTGGTTTATACACTTTAGTTATAGAAGTGGATTCTAAATACGGAAAAGAACGCTTCGAAGCTAAGAATATCAAAGTGTATAAGAGTGAAGCAGAAGCAAGCAAAGCCATTGCAGCAATGCAAAAGGAGAACCAAACATCTTTCTTAAAAGAACAAGCTTGGAAGATTGATTTTGGTACTGAGTTCGTAAAGCATGGTATTTTTAATAAGGTGATTAAGACAACCGGTGAACTGATTGCTTCAAGCAACAGTGAGATTCGTATCTCAGCTAAATCTGCAGGCATTATTCATATGCCATCGTCTGATATCGTTAATGGAAAAACAGTAAAGAAAGGCGAACCAATCTTCTTTATTTCTGGAGATGGCCTTACAGATAATTCATTAACCAGTCGCTTTATTTCTGCTCGTTCGGAATATGAGAGAACACAAGCAGAATATAAAAGAGCTGAATCTTTACGTACCGATCAGATTATCTCTGAAAAGGAATTCAATCAGGCTAAAGCCAACTTTGAAAAAGCTGATATCAATTTCAAGTTGATATCTAAAAATTACAGCTCTAAAGGCATAAAAGTAAGCTCTCCAGCAACAGGTTATGTTTGTAATGTGTTTGTAAAAGAAGGTGAATATGTTGAGAAAGGTCAAGTGATTGGTATTGTTGATCGTAATTCAACTCTTATTTTGAAAGCCGATTTGTATCAGAAACATTTAACACAGTTGTCAAAAATACATTCAGCAAACTTTAAGCTGCCTTATCGCGATGAAATATACAATACCGATGCTTTGGGTGGTAAACTGATTGCCTACGGACGGGACATCCACGAAGATGATTACACAACGCCTGTATATTTCGAAATCAATAAAGTTCCAGAGCTTTATATGGGTTCTTTTGTCGATGTGTATTTGCAATCGGAAAGTACGCGTAAAGTTTTAAGTATAAGTAAATCTGCCGTTTTGGAAGATCAATCGATCTTTTATGCCTTCGTTCAGACCGAAGGTGAGAGCTATGAGAAGCGTTTCATCACTCTAGGTTCGGATAATGGTAAGGAAATCGAAATTACAAGTGGTTTAAAAGAAGGTGATCGCGTGGTAAGCAAAGGAGCTTACTTTGTGAAACTAGCCTCATTGGCTGGTGCACTTCCTTCACATGGGCACGATCATTAAGCCTTAAGTTTCTGATTTAATTAAAATAAATAGGATTTTAGATTATAGATATCAATTTAAAATCATCAATCTTTAAATAAAAAGACTGTGTTAAATAATATCATACAATACGCACTACACAACCGTATATTGGTCATGTTTGCGGCTATCCTCCTGATTATTGGGGGTAGCTACACAACAGCCAATATGGATGTTGATGTGTTTCCAGATCTGACTGCCCCAACGGTAGTTGTGATGACTGAAGCACACGGAATGGCACCTGAAGAAGTTGAAAAACTTGTGACCTTCCAAATAGAAACTGCTGTTAATGGCGCCACAAGTATAAGACGTTTAAGATCATCTTCATCTGCTGGATTCTCCATTGTTTGGGTCGAATTCGAATGGGGAACCGACATTTATCTGGCTCGCCAGATTGTAAGTGAGAAGTTGATGGCCATTTCCGACCTTCTTCCTGAAGGAACTGGAAGCCCTACTCTTGCCCCACAATCTTCTATTATGGGTGAGGTAATGATGATTGGTTTGCAAGCGGAAAGCACCACAGCTATGGAATTGAGAACCTTAGCTGACTGGAGCATTCGTCCGCAACTACTCGCTCTTAACGGAGTTGCTCAGGTTGTAGTGACGGGTGGCGACTTTAAGCAATACCAAATTCAGGCCAATCCACAAAAAATGCGTCATTACAACATCAGCATGGATGAGCTGATGAAGGCGGCTAATGCTACGAATCAGAATTCTTCTGGTGGATTTATTAACGAATTTGGAAATCAGTATAACGTACGTGGTATTGCTCGTACATCTGATATCAACAAATTGGGGAATTCGGTAGTTAAGGTTTATAAGAAATCACCTGTTCGCATCAGCGATATTGCCGATGTGGTCAAGGCTCCTGCTCCAAGAATTGGCTTGGCTAGTGTTAATGCCCAACAGGCTGTTCTTTTAACGGTAAAAAAACAACCTGGTGTTAATACACTTAAATTGACCGAAAAGCTTGATGCTGCAATTGCCGATATCAAGAAAGGTTTACCTGAAGATGTGATTGTTAATACACACATATTCCGTCAAGCTGATTTTATCGATAACTCGATAGGAAACGTAAAAAAGGCCTTATACGAAGGTTCTGTATTCGTTATTATTATCCTGTTGGTTTTCTTGATGAATTACCGCACAACAGTTATCTCTCTGCTAGCAATTCCATTATCTTTACTATTCACCATTATTACGCTTAAATTGCTTGGTATAACGATTAATACCATGACCTTAGGTGGTATGGCAATTGCTATTGGTGATTTGGTTGATGATGCGATTATTGATGTTGAAAATGTCTATAAACGGCTTCGTCAGAATTTTAAATTGCCTAAAGAACAACGTAAGAAGTCACTTACGGTTATCTATTCTGCCTCATGCGAGATTCGTTCTTCAATTATAAATGCAACCTTTATTATTATTGCAGCCTTTGTGCCTCTTTTCTTTTTAACAGGAATGGAAGGTAGAATGCTTCAACCATTAGGTATTGCCTTTATTGTATCTCTTTTTGCTTCACTTATCACGGCGCTTACCGTAACACCTGTACTGTGTAGCTTTATGCTGACGAGTGATAAAATGCTAGATCGAAAGAGTAAAGAAAGTTGGTTGGTTACTAATTTGAATAAGATTTACGAAAAATCCTTAAACCAAGCTTTGAGGTTTAAATACTTTATTCTTGGCTCGGCTACTATTCTTTTTATTGCTTCTCTTATCATATTGACAGGCTTAGGGCGTAATTTTCTACCTGATTTTAATGAAGGATCCTTAACCATTACTGCTATTACCAAACCTGGCATATCGCTTGAGGAATCGAATAAAATTAAGAATGTGGCTGAGAGAGCTCTGATGACTATTCCTGAAGCGCAGCTAACTGCTCGTCGTACAGGTCGTGCCGAACTAGATGAGCATTCTTTTGGAGTGAACACTTCGGAGATTGAGGTTCCTTTTACTTTAACGGATCGTACCAAAGCTGAATTCTTAGCTGAAGTAAGAGAAAAACTAGGACAGATTGCTGGTGTCAACTTCGCCATTGGTCAACCATTAAGTCACCGTATCGACCATATCCTATCAGGAACGAAAGCGAACATTGCCATTAAGATATTTGGTTCTGATTTGTCTAAAATGTTCCAAATGGCCAATGAAATAAAAGATTCAATTGATCAAATTGATGGCGTTGTGGATGTAAATGTGGAGCAACAAGTGGAAATTCCACAGATTCAGATTCGTCCTAAACGAGATATGTTAGCAAAGTATGGTATTTCCATTTCAGATTTCTCCGATTTTATTGATATTGCCTTTGCAGGTGAGAAAGTATCTGATGTGTTCGAAGGTGTTAAGGCATTCGATTTGGTTGTGAAGTACAACGAAGAGAATCGTGGTAATATCGAAGCGCTCCGTAATGCACTTATCGACACTTGGGATGGTAAGAAAATTCCATTCTCGTATGTGGCCGATATTCAGTCTATGTCAGGACCGAATACAGTGAGTCGTGAGAATGTTCAACGTAAGTTGGTGGTATCAGCTAATGTTGCAGAAAGGGATTTACGCTCTGTCGTAACCGACATTCAGGCAGCTGTTGACAAGGATATCGAGATCCCTGAAGAATACCGCATCGAGTTTGGTGGTCAATTTGAAAGTGAAGCTAAAGCATCAAAGACTTTAGCATTAACGTCAATCATCTCATTCATGATTATCTTCTTATTGTTATTTCAGGAGTTTCGCTCTTTTCAATTGGCAAGTATCATCTTACTGAATTTACCTTTAGCATTAATTGGTGGTGTGTTTACCATCTTCTTTACTTCGGGCATGTTGAGTATTCCTGCAATTATCGGTTTCATTACCCTATTTGGTATTGCCACCCGAAATGGTATTCTGCTCATCTCGAATTATCAAAGTATGTTAGATAAAGGTTTGGAGATAAAAGAAATCATCGTTCAAGGGTCTATTTATCGTTTAAGTCCAATTTTAATGACTGCATTAACTGCAGCTTTAGCTTTGATTCCAATGGCAATGGGTGGCGATGAACCTGGAAATGAAATTCAGAGCCCAATGGCAGTTGTTATCTTAGGCGGTCTGTTAACATCAACTCTTCTGAATCTTTATGTTATTCCTATTGTCTATCTGTTGTTAAATTCTAAAAACAAAGGAAATGCTTAGAACACTATTAATCATCATCATAACAGGATTGAGCCTTCAAGGAATAGCTCAATCTACTAT
>JADGFH010000337.1 GCA_016743925.1 Labilibaculum sp. | reverse complement strand
TAATAGTGCTAAAACTACTTGTAAAGGCCATAAGAAAGGAAATATAACAAGCCTAGAATAGAATTTGCATCTTTTATCATTAGTAATCATTGTAAATTTAACGGAAAGGTGTGTTTTCAATTTGTAAACGGATTCTTTGACATTAGGAACAGTCACCAACAAAACAGAAACGATCCATTTTATTTTGGGCGAGGGGCTAGATTGTTTGGAATAGAGGCCGGCGAAATTGTCGGATGCTCGCCCAAAATGGTGAACCTTCGCCACTTTCGGAAATTGCTCGCCCGAGGTCGGAAAGTGTTCGCCCGAGTTCGCTAAAACTTCTCCCAGACTTGCCGAGCCTTCGCCAAAAACAGCTAATTGCTCGCGCAAATAGCTTTCTTTTCGCCCAAAATGGAGAAGCTTCGCCCAAAAACGGGAGCATTCGCACCCCAATAAATACAGCTAATCCCGATTAAAACCGAACTATTATAGGATTCATGTTCGGTTTTTTAACATTCCTCTCACTACCGGAAATATATTCCGGATTTGTAAGCATTCATTTTTTTTAAATCAGTAAAACTATTTAAATATGCCTATAAACGATAGACTATTTAAAATTCCAGAAGCGCTTCTTTTGCAACATGCCGAAGTGCTTGCTAAAATGTTTCCTACCGATGCTGCAGATTTTAGAGCTTTCGATTCTACAATTGCAGAAGATTATGGAACTACAATTAAAGATGCCATTGATGCCGCAATAGGGCTAAAATCGGATCAGATTATAATCGACGAAATGGCCGAATATACACAGCATGTGTTAAATGCCATGAGCAATTGCAATCTTTCCTACAAAACCGTTGCCTATTTTGTACGCAAGGCATTTAAAGGAGACAAAGCGGTGCAAAATCAGTTTGGTTTTAACGACATCGAAAAGGTACGCAAATCGCAACCGAAGATGGTTCTTTTTATGGAGCAGCATGCGGGTACTGCAAGCAAGTACAAATCCGATTTACTTTCGGAGGGATGTAACGAGGAAGTAATAAATCAGTTGCTTACAAACGCCGAAGAGCTGAAGGCAGCTAATGTGGCACAGGAAAAGTTTAAGAAGGAACGTGGTATAATTACTCAGGAGCGTGTAAAACGATTGAATCATTTGTATCAATTGATAAAGCCATTGAATGACGTTGCTCAGATTATTTATAGCGAAGATCAGGCTCGTATGGCGAAATATACATTGCCAAAACCAAAATCGTCGCAAAACACACCCGACGATTTAATCGAATCCTAAGCAGTGGATACAAGTTTTATTCACAAATAAACAGAAACTCCCCAATCAGATTGAATGCACTGATGGGGAGTTTTCTTCTCTGGTCTATTCTTTTAAAATAGAGTATTCGCGTTTAGATGAGGTATTAGTGAGTAAAAATTTTAAAAAAATAGAAGCACCTCGTACACCGATATTCACAGCGTTTTCTTGTTTTTCTCTGTGGTGATTATTTTTCTTTTGGGTTACGCTATTTGCCTTGTCCTCAAGTCGGACGGACTTTTACTTTTCCATTGATGAAAAGTAAACAAAAATCTAGGAGAGAGCCCTCGGTGACCCATAACGGCTCAATGATGAAAAGAAATAATAGTGAAGTTCGTACCTCACTCCACAGAATTTCTTTTTTGTCACCATTTTCACCTATGGGTTCCCCACCTGAGTTGCTCATTCCATACTAGCTTGAATCGGCAGTACAATTAATTTCCTTTGTGTTACTTCGTGCTGTCCTTGGTTTACCTTAGTGGTTAATTTTTTTTCTCTGTGTCCCTTTGTGTTTTTGAAACTATTCTTTGAAATGTTGTATTCGTGACGAATCACCAAACGATAAGTTTGTAAAAGCCATAATTATGGACTGGCCTATTTTAAACGAACGAAATTTCCTTTTGCAAAGCCTGATCCTTGAACAATGGAACATTTGGATGCTTTGCCATTCCCAATACCTGCATCGGTAATTTTAATTTCTCCAATTTTTGCATCTATACTGCCTAGTGAAATACCTGTATCAGGATCAATTAAATCTTCCCCCTTGCTATAAATAGAGAATACATCTCCAACCTTTAGGCCATCAGCTTTGCCTGAGTTGATAAATACGACTCCTGCTTTTTCGGTAATCACTTTTGCTTGCCATGGAATGTTATTGGCATTATTATCTATCATCGATACGATATCTTCAATTGCTTCACGTGCGGCTTTACCAACAAGCGATTCATCGAAGTCTTTACGGTCCTTAAAATTGAGTTTATTGGTTCTCAGTTTTATGCCTTTAGCTGATTTTTTCTTACGGACATTTTCGGCTGTTACGATTTCTCCAGTTGAGGTATTTACCATCCGAACATCAACACCAACAGTAGCCGCCTGATTAGATACACCAATTCCTAAGCCTTTGATAGCTCCGCCAGTTTCCCCTTTTTTATAGCCAAATTCAGATACCGAACCAATTACGGCAATCTCTACACCCAACACACTTCCAACTTTAGCAGCACTTTGTTGCGTTACGCGACCGCTTTGACCAAAATTTTGCTCATTTAAAATGCGATCTATTTCGGCTCTTTCAATAACACGATAGTTACCAGATTTTACCAATGCAGTTGTTAGCATATCACTAACTCCACCACCAACACCTTTGTTGTTCCACCAGCGCCAGCTTTTATCCGTTTTGTCTTCAAAAACAAAGACAGCAATTCGTTTTTTTATTTGAGGTTCCTGAGCAGATATTTTTGTTGCTAAAAAACAAAACAGGAAGAAATACCCACAGATCCGCAGCAAATTTCCATTATTTTTCATGTTCGGTTTAAGTTTAGTTAAAAAACTGAAAATCAATTAGAAGTAATAAGTTACGGAAAAATTGGGAGTCTGTAAAGGGGTAGTTTTTAGAAATTTATTTTGTTATGATATCGCTTGTAGGCTCTTTATCTATAAGAATGTTATTTGATTTTCACCCTTTAGTCTGTCGACAGTTTCCCTAGAAGGGAAACACCGTTTAGGTGTTAGCTCTTCAAAATTCTAAGAAGTGTTGATTTTAGATTTCTCCCTTTCTAGGGGAGATCCCGAAGGGAGAGGGGTGCTTAATAGGATGATGGTAATTATACCCGTTTGTCTGTCGACAGTTTTCTCTTCTAGTTATTAAACAAAAAAGAGACACTGCAGGCAGCATCTCTTTTCAGATTGATTGAAATATATTACTGTAGCGAACTACGATAATTTATGATTTTCTTGCCTTATCTAGTAATTTTAAATCTGCTAAAGCAATTGCCGTTACGGCTTCAACAATAACCGGAACACGAAGCGCAATACATGCATCATGTCGACCTTCAATTAGAAGATTTTCTACTTCGCCTTTTGCAAAATTCATCGTTTTCTGATTGATACCAATAGAAGAGGTTGGCTTAACAGCTACACGGAATACCAATTCGTTTCCATTAGTAATTCCACCATTTATTCCACCAGCATTGTTGGTTTCTGTTTTTCCACTTCCATCAACAAAATTATCGTTGTGTTCAGAGCCTTTCATTTTGGCTGCAGCAAAGCCTGAGCCGAATTCAATTCCTTTGGTTGCTGGTATTGCAAAAATCAAATGTGAAATCATCGATTCTACTGAGTCGAAAAATGGTTCTCCATATCCGATAGGAAGATTGTTGGCTTTACACTCAACAATTCCACCAATAGAATCATGCTCAAGTAATGCTTCCTCAATGGCAGCATCAAAATCAGTTTTGCCTCCAATTTCGGTTAGTTTGGCGGCTATGTTCACATCGCCTAATATTTTTTTAGCAACAGTTCCGGCAGCAACAATTCCCAATGTTATTCTACCAGAAAAATGACCACCACCCGTGTAGTCGTTGTGTTCTCCAAACTTGTGTTTTGCAACAAAATCGGCATGTCCAGGACGAGGACTGTCCAATAAATTGCTGTAATCTTTCGATTTGGTATTGTTGTTATGGAACAAAATGATCAGTGGCGCTCCTGTGGTTTTGCCTTCAAAGGTTCCACTTAAAATATTTGGTTGGTCTTGTTCTATTCTTGGAGTAGTTCCTTTGGCTCCCGATTTTCTTCGGCCTAAGTCAACTAAAAGATCTTCCTCGGTCAGTTCAATTCCCGACGGACATCCATCTATTGTAATACCAACGCCTTTTCCATGTGATTCGCCAAATATGCTAAGTCTAAATATTCTTCCGAAATTGTTCATGTAATATGATTGTTAATCGTTGTGTGCTTTTAAATTAAGTTAATTTTTTTGTCATGATGACATTATCTATATAGATATCCTCACTTTTTTTTATAAATTTTTCTTGCCTGCCACTTTCTTCAAATCCGAATTTACGATAGAGAAGTAATCCAGCAGTATTGGTGCCAAATACTTGAAGCCATAAAAGTTCTATCTCATCATTTATTTCGTAACATTCAATCATTTTCTGAAAAAGAATTGAGCCAACTCCATTATTTTGCCAATCTTCATGTACTCCCATGCCAATGTATCCGGTATGTTTAAGCATGCTTCTTCTGCTGGTGGTAACATCAATATTGCCGATAATTTTCCCATTATCTTCTGCTACAAGCAATAAACTGTTTTGATTACAGTTTAGTTCTTCAATCCAATGTTCAATTTCAGAATCAGATTTATCAAACTCATCTCTTGTAAAAGGAATACTTACTCCATTTACGTAGGAAAGAATACAATTTCTCAATGAGTTTGCATCGGATTTGCATGCTTTTCGGATTGTTATTTGTTTTCCGGATTTTGTTTTATGAGATGATGGCAGAGCTTCCATAGAAATATGGCTTATTTTTATTCTTTAAAGTTATATTCATTTTTTATTTGAATTCCTTGTTTTGATAATAGTTCAGCAGTAAAGCCATTTCCTTTAGTTAATGTTCCTGTAAAGCTTCCATCGTAAATGTTTCCATATCCACATGATGGACTATTGGCTTTTAATATGACCACTTTAACATTCAAAGCTTTGGCTACATTCGAAAATGTTTCTGCACCTTTTGAAAATTCTTGGGTATAATCTTTTTGATCCTGACCAATTATCTTCCGTTCATTTTCTTTCAATACAATTTCACACGGAATTCGAGGTGTAGATAATCCTCCTAATTCTTCAGGACAGAGTGCAATTGCTTTGTTTTCAAGTACCATCTGCTTTATTTCTGGTACTTCATTGCTTTTGCCATCGTATCTACACTCACATCCCGCCAAACAGGAACTTACTATTATCATTTTGTATTTTCTTTAAACAAATTGACTCTTGAAATAGATTTCAGCCACACCACCACCTATTTTTCTTAAATCAGAAAAGAAATCAGGGTATGATTTTGCTACACATTCGTGCTGCCCAATTTCAACAGAATTAAGTGATGATAATCCGGCTACAGCCAAAGCCATTGCAATACGATGATCGTTATTGCTATTTGCTAAACCACCACGCAATCTTCCGCCTGGGATAATCATTTCATCATCTTCGATTCGAATCGGAACACCCAGTTTTGCAAATTCTTTTTGCAATACAATGCCACGATTACTTTCTTTGTGCTCTAATCTGTGAACTCCTTTTATTCTGCTTTCGCCATTGCAATTTGCAGCAAGAGCTACCAGCGGAGGAAATAAATCAGGACAATGCGTTGCGTCAAATTCAAAAGCGTTTAAGCCTTTTTTCTCTACGCTTAAGGTGTTGCCTTCCCATTTAATTAAAGCACCGCATTTTTTTAGTGCTGTAAGAATTTCTTTATCTGCTTGATAAGAATTTTGATTCATGTGCTCTAAACTCACACTTCCTCTAACTGCTCCTGCAACCAGAAGGGGAGCCGCAGAACTCCAATCGGCTTCAATGGTGTACTCTGCTGGCTGATATTTTTGATTTCCCTTAATTGTAAAGGTCCTGTATTCATCATGCGCTATCTCAATGCCAAAATCTTTTAACAAATCGATGGTCATGTTGATGTAAGGAATACTCTTCAGGTTGTTTACTTTTAATGTCGTATCCTCTTCGCGGCAAGGTAAAGCCATTAACAACCCAGTTAAGAATTGAGATCCAAGTGAACCGTCAATTTTAGCAAAATTGCTTTTGTAGCCACCTTGTAACTGCATAGGTAAAAATCCTTTCCCAGTGTTTTCAGATTCAATTCCTAAGTTCTCCAATCCTTCTAAAATGTTGTGTATTGGTCTTTTTAGAATGCTTCCTCGGCCATCAATCTCTGTCTTTGCAGGATTTAAAGCAACAATAGGAGAGAACATTCGAAGTGATAAGCCTGATTCTCCAACATGGATAGTTTCTGGAGCTATTCCTTCAGAGGAAATGACATGAAGCGATGCATCTAGTTGATTCACCTCTGATCCCATTTTTTGAATGATATCAGTAGCCGCTTCAGCGTCTTCACATTTACATGGATTGTGAATAATGGATGTGCCTTTGGCTAACATTGCTGCTGCCAAAGCTCTTTGCATCATGCTTTTTGAAGAAGGAGGGGTTAATTTTCCTTTAATTGTTGAGGCTTGGATTCGAACTCTCATAATTTGTGGTTTTAT
>JADGFH010000336.1 GCA_016743925.1 Labilibaculum sp. | reverse complement strand
TTACAATTCTGGGTTAAATGTTCCACCCCATCCAACATTTTGATCCAAGTTAGAATTAGCATCGATATCACTTAACCTTATAGGAAAGAAGTAATATGATTCTGGCATTACCATTTCTTTATTTCCAGTAGTGATTAATTCTTCAACTGAATATCCAAAATCCTTTGGTAACCATCCATAATCCTGGGCTTTAGTTTTATCTGAATCAATTACCTGATCATATGTACGACCTTCAACAGTCATTGCCATAATTCCATATTTACGCATTCCATCTAAACGATCCAACATACGATGGCGACGAAGATCCCAAAAACGCTTGCCCTCAAAAAGCATTTCAATGTATTTTTCATGAAGAATTGCTTCTCTAACTTCTTCACGTGTCATACCATTTTGTAGCCCAAACATATTATCGTCACCAGCCTCAATACCTGCACGTTCACGTATGTCTTTTAACGCTTGAATAGCAACTTCTGGTTTTCCTGTTTCATTAGCTGTTTCAGCATAGTTAAAAAGAACTTCTGTATAACGAATTTCAGGCCAATCATAATCATTGGTAGATACTAGTGCAGGAGTAAGTGACTCGTTAATTCCTTTTCTACAATACAAACCTGTGCGATAATGAGACTCACCTTGAATCACATAACCAAAAGCATCAACTGATTGGGCAATATTTGTCATCGTATATTGTCTACGACCAGCTTTTCCACTTAATTCGTAAATTCCACCATTCCAAACTAGATTGGCCGCAAAACGAGGATCGCGGTTCAACCAAAAGTTTTGTACATCGTAAGCATATTTTGAACCTACATCACCAGCCATTTTTCCATCGAGCATTGGATAGGCTTCCGCAACAGCCCAAATTGGTTGATCACCACCAACAGCATTCTTGGTTTCAGACAAAGGACGAATAGAGTTTTCACCTCTTCCGTTTGATTTTGAAGGATCTTTATAGATCACAGAAAGTACATTTTCTTTATGCCCCTCTGTTTCAAAAATATCCACATAGTTTTCTAACAAACCATATCCATTTGCATCAAGAAAATCGATGGCAGCTTTATTAGCAGTGTAAGCTTCTTGCCAATAAGCATTTCCATATGGATTTGATGAATTAAACTGTGGTGAAGCTTTATACAACAGTACTCTTCCTTTAAACGAAAGGGCACTAGCTTTATCCACCCTTCCTCTATCTGATCCATCAAATTTAGCTGGCAATGCAGCAATCGCTTCATCCAAATCCTGAAGAATAAATTCAAAACAATCGGCTGTTGAACTTCTGCTTACCATAAGGTCATCCTCGAGCCCTTGCGCTACTTTAATAATTGGCACACCCCCGTGATGAATCACCATTTTAAAATAATGATAAGCACGCATAAACTTAGCTTGTGCAATCATTGCTGGCTTTTTATCTTCTGCAATTTTACCCACTGGTAACTCTTCCAAAAAGATATTGATTCTACGAATCTCTGAATATTTCCAGTGTTTCATAGCTCCATTACTGGTGGTAACCCAATCTAAACCTTTAATATCTCCACTCTCATCAGCTTTGTTACCATCATTCAAGGGCCATCCTTTTAATGTTACACCATATAAATTGGCCAAATATGCCTCTGCTGTTTGAATATCATCAAAAGTTCCTTCTCCAGGATACCTTCCTAAATCATCAACTTCATCAATTATATCGCCACAACTTGCAAGCATAACTGCTGTAAGAAAAACACCTATTAATTTTCTTACCACATTGTATAATATATTATTTTTCATCTTATTCTAAATTTTAGAAGTTAATACTTAAACCGCCTGTAAATGTTTTCATTAAAGGATACGAGTCGAGTGTAGCCTGCTCTGGATCATATTCTTTGAATTCAGAAATTACAAACAGATTGGTTCCATTAACAAAAACCTGTACATCTTTTAAACCTAGCTTTTGAAACCATTGATTAGGAAATGCATAACCAATATTTAGGTTTTTTAAACGCACATAAGCGCCATTACGTATCCAGAACGACGAAGCGTTACCTCCAAATTCATGTTGGGTCCAGTTACCACCAATTCTCGGGTACTTAGCATTCGGATTTTCTGGTGTCCAATAATTATCTTTCCAAAGCTCGAAATAAGGTCTGTCAACCTGAAAAACACCGCCACCACTAGTATTTCTTGTCGCTACAATTTTATCATAAGAACTTACGCCTTGAAAGTGAAGATTAACTGTAAAGCCTTTCCACTCAAGATTGGTTCCGAAACCAAAATTAATCCGAGGCGCACCCTTGTCGCTAAGGTAAGTCCAATCGTTACCATCAATTTTTCCATCAGGACCATCCGAATAATTATCACCTCTAATATCCTTAAATAAAAGAGTTCCAATTTGTGGAGCACGTCCATAAACAGTGTAAGCTTCAGGTATCGCATCCAATTGTTCCTGTGTACGAATAATTCCTTCTGAAATAAGACCACCAACCCTTGCGGAAGGTTTTCCTATACGGCTTCTCCAATTGTCTTTATAGGTTCCGTCTGTCAATGATTCAGCTTCGTCGTAAGTGACCCACTCATCAACCGCATATCCCATATTGGCATATACTTCGTATTTTAAATCACCAGTTCTATTTTTGTAATTCGCTGAAATCTCGAAGCCTTTCCACTCTCTTTCTGCATAATTTTCCCAAGGTAAACTAGCCCCTAGAGTAGATGGAGTAGATCCTAATCGTGAACCTAAAATATCACTAACCGTTTTTCCCCAAACATCAAACTCACCTGTTAGTTTATTATTGAACATTCCAAAATCTACACCTAAGTTCCAGTTTTTTACTGTAGACCATGTAATATTTGGATTTGGCATAGTTCCTGGTCTTAGTCCATCCACATACGAATTACCAAATACGGAACCACTTGTTTTTGAGTAGTAATTTGTCCATTGAAATGCATCAATAGCTCTTCCATCAATTCTTTCCAATGATCCAGTAGTACCATATGAACCACGAAGCTTTAAATTCGATATCCACTCAACATTACTCATAAAGTTTTCCTCAGAAATTCTCCATCCAGCAGAAACTGAAGGGAAAAATCCCCAACGATCTCCAGGAGCAAATCTATAATTACCATCTTGTCTAAAAGAAAACTCAACAAGATATTTTGATGCAAAACTATAGTTTAAACGACCGATATAAGAAGCACTGGCACTTTCGCTTTCACCTCCATTAAAAGATCTTCTTTCAGGTTCTCCCGAAGCATTAAATATCTGATCAATATTGCTAGAAAGTAAATCTTCAGCTCTTCCAGATAACCACTTTCCATTATCTTTAGATTGTTCGTAAACAGCTACAGCAGAAATATGATGATCTCCAAAATCACGGTCGTAATTCACAAACCAGTTAAATTGATAAGCACTGGTTAAACCCACATTTTCTTGAATATTTGGATACGAAGAACTCAAATTGTGAGAAGCCGTTTTTGTAAAATCAATAGCTCCGGGTACAAATGCATTATTAGCATCTCCCGATTGAAAAAGGAACCATTTATTGTGCTTCACATAGGATTTCATGTTTCGGTCGTAGGCCTTCAAATGTCCTTGTGCACTTGTTGATAAGCCTTTCACATACTCTCCCAAATCTAGATCGAACTTAATGATACCATTCAATGTACGATGCTTACTTTTACGATAACCGCCGTTTAGCATAATTTCTGGCGGATGATATCCACCACCTGGACGTACTGGGTAATCATCTGGATTATTTGTTGGATTGCCGCTTTCATCCGTATAAAATGGATATAAACGAGTCCAATTAAAGGTAGCACGATACCAGTCACCTACTTTAAAATCTTCAGCACCATCGTAAGGCCAATACCAACGATCATAATTTCGTTGATTACCACTCAAATTAACATTTACTTTAAAACGATCTGTAATTTTCGCGGTAATATTCGAACGAAAATTATAGCGATCGTAATTTGTATTATCATACGACCCCTCTTCTTTGTGATAACCTAATGCCATATAATAACTAATCTTATCAGATCCTCCATTTACGCTAAGATTATGCTGTTGTACAGATGGATTCTGCCAAATAAGGTCGTTTATATCGTAACTTTTATCTTCGAAATAATCGAAAATATCTTGACCATACGGTTTTGGTTGCCCTTTGGTCTCCATCATTCTATTTACATACTCCAATTCTTCAGTCGCTGTATAACTTTGAACAGGTTTTGTAGTACGTGAAGTTGAATATGAAGATTTATAATTGAAAATTGGTTTCTGTTTTATTCCTGATTTAGTGGTAATAATTACAACACCGTTACCAGCTTTTGATCCGTATACTGCAGCGCTCGAAGCATCTTTCAAAAAGTTAATGCTTTCTACCTCATTAGGATCCAAGGCATCAAATGCCGACTTGTCCGAAGTAACACCATCTATAACAAACAATGGCTCATTTTGACCTCCACGTATACGGATGCTAGAAGATGCTCCTGCCAAACCTGAGTTACCAATAATTTGCACACCTGATGCACGACCAGCCAAAGTATTAGACAAATTGGCTGCTGGGATATTAGCCAATTCCTCTGTTTTAATAGAAGTTATTGAACCGGTTAAATTTACTTTTCTCTGCGTACCATAACCAATAGCAACAATTTCATCTAACCCAATACTATCAATTTGCATTATAACATCAATCGTACGATTAGAATCAAATACAACTTCCTGAGTTTGCATCCCAATAAAAGAAAATACTAAAACGTTTGCATCCTCAGATACAGTAATCGTATAATTTCCATCTATATCAGTTGTTGTACCATTGCTTGTACCTTTTACCACAACTGAAGTGCCAGGAACTGCCTCTCCACTTGAATCGACAACTTTACCACTTATTGTAACTTTTTCAGCTTGAATAACATTGGTTATCATACTACCTGGAGAAAGGACGATTTGCTTATCCATAATAACAAATTCAACATCCTCTCCTCTAAACACATCATCAAGAACTGTTTTAATTTTCTGATTATGTACCTGTACGTCAACATTCTTTTCTACATCAATTAGTTTGTTGTTGTAAACAAAAAAGAAATCGGAAGCTTCTTCTATTTCTTCCAAAACCTCTTTTATCTGCACATTCTCAAGATCTAAAGTAACTTTTGTACTTTGCGAATAGGTCTCTGATGCAACTGCACTAAAACCAGCTAATAAGAATAAACCGACTGTTAATTTCATAACCAGTTTGATTTTAGTGGGAAGTAAACCTGGTAGATTCCTTCGCCATTTAACGATTTTTTTCATAAATTTAACGCGATTAAATTAAATAATATACCTGTTTGCATACAGGCGTTATTTAGCCGTGTGGGTGCGTCAACACCTACACGGTTTTTATTTTAAAATAATGGTTCTTTGTGTATAGGAACCATCTTTTTGTTTTTGGGCCTCAATAATTTCATATTTTAATGGTGAAGAGGTGGTCATAATTTTCAAAAATTGCTCTAAGGTTTCGTGAATGAATGTTGCCGTTATTCGATAATCTAATACCTTTTTATTATCAATTCTAAATTTCACATTATACTTTCTGGCCATCTGCCTTAAAATTGATTCTATAAGTACATTTTTCAATATAATCTTCCCATCGGTCCATGATATAATATCGTTAATATCCACATTATCATACACATTAAGCATATTTCTTTTTTTTCTCAAAATGGCTAATTCACCTGGTTTTAGTACAGATATATCATCTCCACGACCTTCCACGACATCAATCAATTTCACAGATCCTTCCACCAAAGCAACTGAAATATCAGGATCATCAGAATAAGCTTTAACGTTAAAAGTTGTACCCAAAACTTTAATACCAATTTTTGATGTTTCAACAATAAATGGTTTCAACTTGTTTGATGCAACTTCAAAATATCCCTCTCCACTTAATGATATTTTTCTTTCCCCTTTTCCTTTAAACGATATTGGATATTCTAATGTGCTCCCTGAATTTAAAATTACTTTTGAACCATCAGGTAAAACAACTTCACTAGTTATTCCATATGGAACGTGTAAAGTAGCCATGCTTTCCTCCTTATCTCCGGTATAATAACTCACAGCTAAATACGAAAAAGCACATACTAACGGCAATAATAAGATGGCAGCTATCTTTGAAAATTTTCTATATAATTGGACTATTACGGGTTCTTTTTCTTCATTTACATTAACATGATGATGTATCCGATAAAGAACATTTTCAAATTTCTCATCCATTCCCTCACGCTGATCTTCTGCAACTGCACCCCAATGCTCTTTTAAAGCTTCATCCACCGCTCCCTCTCCATGCTTTCCTTGCAGAAAAGAAATTGCTTTTTGAAACTCTTCATCTGAGCAAGCCCCTCTTAAATATCCTTCTAAGTATTCTTTCATGTTTCGTCTTTCTGATTAATAAACGTTAATACTCCCTATTACCCCCTACTCTCCACATAACTTTTTTTTTACATTTTATTACAAATAAGAACAATCCCCACCCGTATATGCCTACAGGTATTTTATTATATTTGGTTTATAATTGCTGCTAACATAGAAGCTAGAACCAGT
>JADGFH010000335.1 GCA_016743925.1 Labilibaculum sp. | reverse complement strand
ATCATCAAAAAACACAAAATCAAAGTCATTATTATTGTAATATTTATATACTAAGGCACAGATCGTATATTTAAAACCATTCTCAATGGCTTTAAAACAGCCTATTTTCAATGGTTCTATCTGATTTTCTGACAGTAATTAGACTTTTATTTTGTTTAAGAAAAGCTATCATCCAGAAGATTTTAAATCAGATTCTTATTTTAGCAAATTTCAGGACAGAAAAAAGCCCTGAATTTACATCCAGGGCCTACCAATCCAAAACTAAAACTATAGAGATTAACTCTCCACTTTAAAAACTTTTCTTAATATATCATCCATCAAACACCATTTGGTAATTGAAGATTGTAATAAGTTAAGGCCAACAAAAGCAGTTAGCAACAACCAATTAATATTCACATAGAATGCTAATAGAATGCTCACAAGCACCATAGTTCCAGCAATCGCTCTAATAATTCGTTCTCTCATTTTATTGTAATTTAAACTTTAAATAAACTTTTCTACATCCAGCATATAAGCATGAATTGGACTACAACAATCTATTTCATCGTTGAACTTTGAGATCTGATTCATTAACTCAGAGCCTTTTTCTTCATTTAGGAAGGCAAAAGTTGCCGTTGAATCGTAATGGTCTTTACTTGAAGCAAACCAATTGGGTGCTTCACAATCCTTATTGTGTTTTTGCGTATAACCTTTCACATCAAATTCACTGTAAGCTTCTACTCCCGAAGTTTGATAAAGCTTTTTCAAATCATCGTAAAAAGCACTTACACAAAATATAATTACAACTTTCATATCGACGTGTTTTTATTGATTATTCTTATCTGATATCTGTTCACTGCTTACTGATGACGGCTCACTATTTTTTACAGGATATTTCTTTTTCTCTGTGATATAATAAATCAACGGAACGATTACTAGAGTAAGGAATGTTGAAGCAATTGATCCGCCCATTAAGGAAATTGCTAATCCTTGAAAAATTGGATCAAAAAGAATAACCACTGCACCAATTACTACGGTTCCTGCTGTTAATAAAATAGGCGTTGTTCGAACAGCACCAGCTTCTATAACTGCCTCTTTTAATGGTACGCCATCCTCTAATCGAAGGTTAATAAAATCGATCAAGAGAATTGCATTCCTCACCATAATCCCAGCAAGGGCAATTAAACCAATCATGGAAGTTGCTGTAAAGAAAGCACCCATCAACCAGTGTCCAACTAAGATTCCAACTAGCGATAATGGAATTGAAACCATCATTACAAAAGGAACTTTAAAGTTCTGAAACCATCCAATAATCAACATATAGATTACCAAAAGCACAACAGCAAAAGCAGTACCTAAATCTCGGAATACCTCGTAGGTAATTTGCCACTCGCCATCCCATTTAAGACTATAATTGTCTTCAAAAAATGGTTGTTGTGTGTACTCTTCTACCAATTCGTATCCTTCTGGCACTGTAACATCATTTAACTGTTCCGAAATATTCATAATTCCATAAACTGGACTTTCTAAGTCCCCTGCAACATCGGCAGTTACATACACAACACGCTTTTGGTTCTTACGATAGATACTCTTTTCCTTTATCTTTTCTTTGACCTCCACAATATCTCCCAATGGAATCAATTGTCCTGATAGCGTTAGAATATTGATTTTCTTAAGATCAGTTAAACTACTTCTATCCTGCTCTTGCAAACGCAAGTTAATCCCTAGCTGATCGTGTTCCGATTCTTGATATAAATTCGAAACCTCATGACCTCTAAGAGCCATATTTAAGGTATGTACAACTTGCTTAGTTGATACGCCAGCAAGCATTGCCTTTTCTTTATTTACATTAAATTGAAATTCTGTCTGATCATCTTCCACTAACCAATCAACATCCACAACATCAGCTGTTTTTGCAAAAATAGTTTTCACTTGTTCAGCAACATTTTGTTGCCCTTCCAAATTTGGTCCATATATTTCTGCAACCAAAGTTGACATCACAGGAGGTCCTGGTGGAACTTCAACAACCTTTACATTTGCATTGAATTTTTCTCCAATTGCTTGCAGACCAGGTCGCATTTCTTTTGCAATATCATGACTTTGCTCATCTCGATCGTTCTTATGAGTTAAATTCACCTGAATATCAGCAACATTAGAACCTCTTCGCAAATCGTAGTGACGAACCAAACCGTTGAAATTCATAGGAGCAGCTGTTCCAACATAAGTTTGATAATTAACAACATTTTCTTGTTGAGAAATATAGAAAGCCAATTCTTTCGTTACTGCAGCAGTACGCTCCAACGTTGTTCCTTCTGGCATATCAATCACAACCTGAAACTCGTTCTTATTATCAAAAGGAAGCATTTTAACTGCCACTTGTTTGAAATAAATTAAGGTCGTAGATGCCAATAACAAAACAGTAACAACACTAATAAATGTCCAACGCTTCCATCTTGATTCTAACATCGGTAAAATAGTAGCTGAGTACATTTTATAAACCATCGAATCTTCCAGCTTAAATGCTTTTTTAGATTTGTCTTCTTTCTCATTAAAGCGCAACAAACGATAAGCTAAATAAGGAGTAATGGTTAAAGCAACCAACAAAGAAAAAATCATTGCAATGGCAGCACCAATTGGCATAGGACTCATATATGGACCCATTAAACCCGAAACAAATACCATAGGTAACACTGCAGCAATTACGGTAAAAGTTGCAAGGATTGTAGGATTACCAACTTCATCGATAGAGCGCAAAGCGGCTTGCATAAATGGCAATTTCTTCATCTTAAAATGTCGATGCATATTCTCCGCAATAATAATGGAGTCATCAACCACAATTCCCGTGACAAATACCAAAGCAAAAAGGGTAATTCTATTTAACGTATAGTCTAGGAAATAATAGCTAAACATGGTTAAGGCAAAGGTTATTGGTACAGATAAAAATACGACCAATCCGCCACGCCAGCCCATTGCTAGCATCACAACAAATGTTACTGCAATAATAGCTCCTAACAAATGCATCAACAACTCGGCAACCTTGTCTGAAGCACTTTCTCCATAATTACGAGTTACTTCAACATTTACATCCGAAGGAATCAAATCTTTTTCTAAGGCAGTTATTTTTGTTAATATTTGTTCAGCAACCTTCATCGCATCTGCACCTCGACGCTTCGCAACAGAAATCGTAACGGCAGGATACTCCCCTTTGGAAACTTCTTTTGCTTCATTCACTTTTCCATAACCAAAACTTACATATTGTGATGGAATTTCAGGACCGTCAATTACTTGTGCAACTTGTTTTAAATAAATTGGACTTTCTTTATAGACTCCAACAACTAAATTAGATACATCTTCAGAATTTTCAAGGAAACGACCTGTTTCAACCAGATATTCTGTATCGTGACTGTTAAAAGATCCCGAACTAATTTGCTGATTCGACATTTCAATCTGTTGCGCAATACTCAAAGCATCAATGCGATAAGCTGCCATCTGCGCCCGATTCAAAAGAACTCTAACTTGACGAGAACGACCACCAATCACCTTTGTTTCTGAAACTTCAGCAACTTTTTCAATTTCATTATTTACCTCTTGGGCTAATCTTTTCAACTGAAAATCATCATAATTTTCGCTCCAAAAAGTTAAACCTAGAACGGGCACATCATCAATTGCACGAGTTTTTATCAATGGTAATGAAGTACCTTTTGGCATTTCATCCATGTGTTTCATAATCTCGTTGTACATCTTTACCAAGGATCTTTCGATATCCTCACCAACATAAAACTGTACTATCAACATCGCTTGTCCTGGCATTGAGGTAGAATACACATATTCAACACCTGGAATATTGGCAACAACTTTTTCGAGTGGCTGCATAACTCTCGATTCTATTTCCGATGGACTAGCTCCTGGATATCGTAAAAATATATCGGCAATCGGCACATCTATTTGTGGTTCCTCTTCTCTAGGCGTTAGGTAAGCGCTATACATACCAATTACCATGAAGGCAACCATTAAGAGAGGAGTTAACTTAGAATTTATAAATTGTTTGGCTAATTGGCCCGCAATTCCTGTTTTCATGTTTTTTCTGATTTAGAATTTAACCTTCTCCTATTTGCAAGAAGGAAATCAACTTGATAAATCTCTTTACTGAACTTCTACTTTAGCTCCATCCCAAATTTTACCTTTGTAAGATAAAATATACTTCTCTCCATCGCTTAAGCCCGAAAGCACTTCAATATTCTCTCCGGAAGATTTTCCAGTTCTAATCCAACGAAGCATTGCTGTTCCACTTTGACTAAGCGTATAAACACCAGTCAGCTGTCCTTTGTGAACCAATACACTTTTTGGAATCACAATTGAAGGCATACCCCCTTTTTCAATCATTACATTGGCATACATACCTGAGTATAATTTTGCCATTTGATCATTAGTAGGTTGTAAAACTATTTTAGCTTCAAACTGATTTCCTGTGTATTGAGCTGAAGGATTCACCTCCGCAACTACACCACTAATTTGAACATCACCCAAAGCACTTACTTTTACAAGAACAGGGTCGTTCTTTTTAATTTTTGAAATTTCTGTTTCTGGAATTCTCGCCATCACTTTAAACTGATTTTGATTCTCAATTGCAAGTAATGGCATTCCTGGAGAAGCTAAATCTCCTTTATTCATATATTTTCGAGTAATCACCCCATTATACGGAGCCTTTATTGTTGTGTAACGTAGCATTTCTTCAACCTCAACTTCCATTTCATTGGCAGCTTCTAAATTGGCTTTCGACATTTGGTACTGGGTCGATATGTCATCCATCTCTTTTTGAGAAGCGCTTTTCTGTTCCAACAATACGGTGAATCTATCGAAGTCTTTCTTAGCATTTTCATAGGCTGCATTTGCTGCTAATTTATTTGCTTTTACTTGTGCTTTTTTAGCTTCAATATCTTTAGCATGAATTTGAACTAAAACTTGACCTTTTGAAACCTTCTGCCCTGTTTCTACATTGTACTTTGCAATTTGGCCCATAATTCGAGTGCTTAAATTTGAATGTGTTTCAGCCTCTATTTTACCCGAAAAGCTCATCAATTCCGGTTGGTTTTCCATTTTAACTTTCTTTACGGATACAATAAGATCTGCTTTTGCAGTTTCTTTTGCGGTCGTTTTCTCTCCACAAGATTGCAAGGTCAATCCTCCTAGAGTTATAAGTCCTATAATTAAAAGATTCTTTGAATTCATATCGGTTAATTCTTTAGTAAGATTGTTTATTGTAATTCTTTTTCAAGTAGTAATTCCAATTGAAACACAGCTACATGATAATTGTATAAGCTATTGATATAGTCAAGATTTCTTGCCATAGAAACCGTTTCTGAATAGAGAATATCTGTGGTTTTTTCAAGGCCTTGCTTATATCTATTGGTTCTAATTCGTAGTGCTTCTTCCGCTTGCTCTTTAGCCAATCGACTCAACTCTATTTTATCGTAAGCAACCTGTAAATCTCGTTTTGCAGCTTTAACTTCCATGCTATTTCTAGACAAGTAATCTGCAAAATCCAATTCAGAAATTTTCAATTCGGCCTTTGCTTTCTGTACTTTTGCAATATTCTTATAGCCATTAAATAAATTCCACGATAAACTTGCACCTATCATGTAATTATTAGCCGAGCTACCCAATAGTTGATCGTCATTCCATTCATAGGCACCAAAAGCATTTAAACGTGGAAGAAATTGCATTTTTTGAGATTTCAACATACTTTCGTGAGCTTCAACTCCTTTTCGATAAGCATTAATGTCTGATCGATTTTCAACCTGAAACGCTTCATTTAAACTACTTAACAAACTTGGTTTCTTATTTAAAGAATCTGTAGTTTCAATTATTACATTTATATCAAGGCCTAACAAATAAGCCAAAAATTCACCTGCTCTTCTTTTATTGTTTTTGGCATCAGAAAGCTGATTGTCTATTTCTAATACACGAACCTTAGCAGATAATAAATCTGCTTCTTGTACATATCCTTGATCTAAATTATTCTTGGTTACCTCTAAGGCAGAACTGGCCAATTTCTGTGAAGCATTCAAGACATTTACAGCCTCTTGCGCCAACTCCAGTTGGTAATAAGCCTTTTTAACTTCAAACTTGGTAAACTTTATTGTTCGTTCTGTTTGAAAATCTATGGCTTGCATCTTAGCATTTGCTGCTCTTCTGCCATATATTCCATCGATATTAATTAAAGGTTGCTGAACTTCAATTTTAGTATTGAAATTTTCACTTCTTCCTGGATCATTAAGAAATATCGGATTAAAATCAGCTTGGGTTGTTATCTTTTGTTTGAGTTTAAACCCAAAACTGGCTAAAGGATCAGTTGTTATAACACCTGTATGAGAAAGATTAACAATAGGTAAAAAAACAGAATTGGTTTGTCGATAATCTGCTTTAGCAGCTCTTCCCTGTTCTTTTGCCTTATTTATCTCCCAATTATTTTCGGAAGCTTTCTCAATAGCATTTTTCAAACTTAACTTCAATACTGACTCTTGTGTTTTTCCTACTAAAGGGAAAAACAATAATAGTAGCCAAATGAAAT
>JADGFH010001092.1 GCA_016743925.1 Labilibaculum sp. | reverse complement strand
ATCTAGAATTAGATATATTTTCTTAGTTTTTGTCTCGTCTGTTTGAAGGCACTCCTCATTTTCATTAAAAAACCACCTATAAAGATTTTTCTTGTCAATCATTGAAAAGTTCATCACTCCCTTAGAAGGAGGGAAAAAAGCTAATGCATTTTTACCTTTTAAATCTTCGAATTCATTTCCAATAGTAAAATACCCAAGCTTCTCAAAAGCTCCTCGTAGTTGCGATTGAAAGGTATTATACAAATCTATAATATCAGCATGAGGATATTTATCTGTAATGACTTTACAGAATTCGATTGTATAAATATTTCTTGTTTCAAAGTCAAGTTCTAATGACAAATTAAAACCTAAACCTCCTAATTCAAATTTATGATCGATGTAAAAAATAGTATACTCTATATTATCCTTATCGTCAAATATTAAAACTCCATAACAATGCTCTTGTAAATTAGTAATTACATTATTAATTGGACCATTGTCCTGATCATTTAATGTGTAAATGTATTCTCTATTATATTCGAAATAATGTTTGTCAAAATATGTCTGAATTTCGCTTTTATTACCATTAGTTTTTTTCATACGCTTTTCTTGTTAGGAAATATGAATCTTGATTGTTGAATATTGTGAATATTTCTGTCATAAATGGAATGTCTTGATTCCCTAACTCCATTGCTGTATATTGTAATTTTCTATTTAACTCAACCCAATATCTGACAATTTGAAGAACATAAAGTTGTCTATACTTGGAAATAGATTCAGTCATTCCAATTAAAAAACTTGCTGATTCTACATCATTAATTTCTTCTCTAGATTCACTATAATGCCTCACAGAGGTTGCATGGCCTAAAAGTTCTCCTATCAATTTCGCATTATACTGTATTTTCTCTTTTTTCTTTTTGCTAACTCTGTTTTTGTATAAATTCAAATCAATCTTTTCATGCCAATCTTTAATTGGATCACTTTGATATTTACCTTTTACGAGAAAGTCAATGTTTGAATATCTGTCACCTTTGGCAAATCGAGATAGAATATTTAAGATTTCTACCTGTAAGGAATCGTCAATTTTGTTCTGATATTTAAGTACAATATTATCTCGCTCAATAATTAATTGAGATTTTTGGTAGATTTTATTTAAATCATGCCCAATTTCCTTTTTAAGAAATGAATCATCTGGAAAAATTCCGTTATTTTGAATATAATAATCTAGAATTAAACAAAGTTTACCAATTCTTTCTAAGCCTGTCGAAATTCCAGTGAAAGCTTGAAAATACATGCCCCGTTGTCCGTAGTTGGCCTTACCAAGATGTGTTATACCACTCCCGAGAATATCTCTTGTAAATTGTGCTTCATCAACAATCGTATGAAATGTTTTATTCATTTTAGGATATTGCTTTAAAAATTAATAGTGATTTGTTAGTTATTGCGATGACACTTATTTTGTTTTTTTGAATAGAGAATAGTGCTGTTATTAACCTACGTGGGGCAGTAGCGAACACGTATTATTATGATAATGTGAAATTTTCTTGAAAACGTCAATACTAAATTATCAAATTTTAATTAAGATTCATATTGTCAAATCTGTCAATTTTATTAGTTAAGGATGTATTTATTTAAAATGTCGATATCACTCTAATAGTGTAATTAAGACTGCTATTAGATAATTGAAAATAATTACCTGTCTGAAATTGACACTGTTCATAACTCTGTGTCAGCGTTATTATTAAAGATTATATCTTCACAATATGGCAAAAGAGTTTAACTACGAAATATTTAAGAAGGCAGCA
>JADGFH010001091.1 GCA_016743925.1 Labilibaculum sp. | reverse complement strand
TCCAACCCTTTTGCCGAGTGAATCGTCATCAAGGTTATTTTGTTTCGGTCTTCGTCTTTATCACCATCCTGATCGGTTAATAGAGCAACATCCTCAAGATAATTGGCCAGTTGAAGTTCTTTTCCTTCTTCCAATGAATTTTGCGTGAACTCTTGAATACCATTTAAAAGTTCCTGAATATTTTCATGACGAGAAACTCCTTCTGGAGAACGGTCGTTGTATAGTTCCTTAACTATGCCTGTTGTTTTTGCAATGTGCGAAGCAAGATCAAATGCCGATTCTGATTCCTGCATTTTTTGGAAATCTTTTATTAAAACGGCAAACTTCATTAATTTTGAAATAGTGCCTGCATTAATTCCGTATGGTCTTTGGTTAAGTCCACAGATAATGTCCCAAATGCTCGATTCGTTTTGTGCTGCCGCATCTTGTAACTTGCTAATTGTAGTAGCTCCAATTCCTCTTTTAGGGTAATTGATAACCCTTTTGATTGCCTCTTCGTCGGTTGGGTTAACGGTCATTCTAAAATAGGATAGAAGATCTTTAATCTCTTTTCTTTGGTAGAAGGAAAGTCCACCGTATATTCTATATGGAAGGTTTAGTTTTCTTAAAGATTCCTCAAATATTCTAGATTGCGCATTGGTGCGATATAGAATTGCAAAATCTTGATATTGCAAGTGCTCTCTCATTCTTTCTTCGAAGATGGAGTTGGCAACAATATACCCTTCCTCGTGATCGGTAAGGGCTTTTACTATTTTTATTTTGTCTCCTTCCTCATTTTCCGAGAAAGATTCTTTTTTTATCTGGTCTTTATTTTTGCTAATAACGCTATTGGCAGCATTCACAATTGTTTGTGTCGAGCGATAATTTTGCTCTAGTTTGTAAAGTTGATAATTTGGATAGTCGTTTTTGAAATTTAGAATGTTCTCAATTTTTGCACCTCGAAACGAGTAAATACTTTGTGCATCATCACCAACAACACAAACATTTTTGTGGTTTTCAGCTAGTTTTTTAACAATTAAGTACTGAGAGTAATTCGTATCCTGATACTCATCTACCAAAATGTATTTAAATTTATCTTGATACTTGGCCAGTATTTCAGGTTTTGTTTTAAATAAGATATTGGTTTGAAGCAAAAGATCATCAAAATCCATTGCATTGGCTTTTCGACATCTTTGACTGTATTTTTTATAAATTTCAAATATTAGAGGACGGCGATTACTTGCATCTATTTTTTGAATGCCTGAGTTTTGAGCATATGCAGCAGCAGTTACCAAATTATTTTTTGCAGATGAAATGCGATTTAAAACCTCATTCGCTTTATATACTTTATCATCAAGCTGCATTTCTTTTATAATTGCACGTAATAGATTTCTTGAATCTTGTGTGTCGTAAATTGTAAAGTTTGAATCGAAACCAAGATGTTCAGATTCGTATCGAAGAATTTTTGAGAAAATAGAGTGAAAAGTTCCCATCCATAAAGCCTGTGCTTGTTGAGGTCCAACAACCTTAGCAATACGTTCCTTCATTTCTCTTGCGGCTTTATTGGTAAATGTTAATGCTAAAATGGAGTAGGCGCGTATTCCCTGATTTAAAAGGTGAGCAATTCTATAGGTAAGAACTCTTGTTTTGCCCGATCCAGCTCCAGCAATTACTAACGATGCTCCTGTAATATTTTCAACAGCTTCTCTTTGTACTGGGTTTAACTCTTTTAAATATTCCATTCTATTAGGTATGTTTTCCAATTATTTTGAACCCCAAAAATAATATTTGAAGCTTAATAATTG
>JADGFH010000334.1 GCA_016743925.1 Labilibaculum sp. | reverse complement strand
GCTTTATATTTTAAAAATAGAAATTTGCTAATTAAGCAAAAGTATCCATTCCGTCTAACACTTTCATTACAGATTTAACGGCTTCTGCTGATCCTTTCAACAATTCCATTTCATCCTCGTTTAATTTCACTTCGATAACTTTCTCGATACCGTTTTTACCCAATACAACAGGTACGCCCAAGAAAATATCTTTCATTCCGTATTCTCCGTTTAATAGAGCACATACTGGGAAAATTCTTTTTTGGTCACGAACAATAGCTTCAACCATTTGAGCTGCTGCAGCACCTGGAGCATACCAAGCTGAAGTTCCCATCAAGTTTACTAATTCCCCACCACCAAATTTAGTTCTTTCGATAATTGCATTCAATTTATCTTCTTCGATCAAATCAGTTACAGGAATACCAGCAACTGTAGTATAACGAGGAAGTGGAACCATAGTATCACCGTGTCCACCCATCAACAATGCTTGAATATCCTTAGGAGAAACATTTAATTCTTCAGCAAGGAAAGCACGGTAACGAGCAGTATCTAGTACACCAGCCATACCAAATACTTTGTTAGATGCTTTCTTAGCTGTTAAGAAAGCAGCATAAGTCATTACATCTAATGGGTTTGATACAATAATGATGATTGCATCAGGAGAATGAGCAATTACATTTTCGGTAACTGATTTTACAATACCTGCATTAATAGAAATTAAGTCATCACGACTCATACCTGGCTTACGTGGAAGACCAGATGTAATTACAACAACCTCAGAACCTGCAGTAGCAGCATAATCATTAGTTACCCCTTTAACTCTTGTATCGTAATAATTAATTGGAGCAGTTTGCCACATATCCAAAGCTTTTCCTTCGGCCAAACCATCCTTAATATCAACAACAACAACTTCGTTTGCTAATTCTTTCTGAGCAATGCAGTTAGCACAAGTTGCTCCCACATTTCCTGCACCTACAACGGTAATTTTCATAAGGCTTATTCTTTATATTATAATGTACGTATTCGTTTTCAATGAAGAATTTTTTCTCTAATTCGCTAGCAAATATATACACAATGCTAGAAAATGAATTACAAAAAAACCTGCTTTTCAGCAGTATATCTTAAATATATAAAAATTAAAATACAATTATCTAAACTCTGACATATTTAGCTATTTCAAAATTGGGTATAAACACCCATACAAGGCTTTCCACCCAATAACGATATACAGATCTCCTATTCGGAAGTCACATTACACAAGGGAAACAAGATTTATTCCAAGAAAATCGAATTCCAATTTAGCCTGAAAAAAAACTTCGAATTCGGAAAAATAAACCAATGCAAACGATTACGGATTTTTTTCTCTTATGCACAAAAAAAAGCACAGAAAAATAAACTTCTGCGCTTTTAATAAATGGTATTTTTTTATCTATTTAATGATCTCTTTGATCTCAGAGATGATTTTTTCAGCTAATTGATTTGCTGTTTCTTCATTTTCACTTTCAGAATAAATTCGAATAATTGGTTCTGTATTCGATTTACGAAGGTGCACCCATTCTTCTGCGAAATCGATTTTCACACCATCGATATCATTAACCTTCTCGTTCTTGTATTTTTCTTTCATTGCCACTAATACAGCATCAACATCTATCTCTGGTGTCAATTGAATCTTATTTTTCGAGATAAAGTAATTAGGGTAACTTGCTCTTAATTCCGAAGCTTTTTTCCCTGTTTTAGCCATATGAGTTAAAATCAACGCAACACCAACCAAAGCGTCTCGTCCATAGTGACTCTCAGGATAAATAATTCCTCCATTACCTTCACCACCAATAATAGCATTATTGGCTTTCATTTTGGTCACCACATTTACTTCTCCAACAGCCGAAGCTTCGTACATTCCTGCATGTTTTTCGGTAATATCGCGCAAGGCACGAGTTGAAGATAAATTAGAAACCGTATTTCCTGACGTATTTGCCAAAACGTAATCAGCGCAAGCTACCAAAGTATACTCTTCACCAAACATGCTACCATCTTCGTTTACAATAGCCAAACGATCTACATCTGGATCTACCACAAAACCTAAATCTGCCTTACCTTCTTTCATTACTGATGCAATCTCAGTTAAATTTTCTGGTAGAGGTTCTGGATTATGAGGGAACTGTCCATTAGGTTCACAATACAATTCAACAACATTTTCAACTCCTAGAGCCTTTAATAATTGAGGAATTACAGTACCACCAACCGAGTTAACAGCATCTACAGCAACTGTGAAATTTGCTTTTTTAATTGCATCAGCGTCTACTAATTTAAGCGCTAAAACATGATCAATGTGCTTTTGATCGTAATCATCAACATGTGTGATTTGTCCTAAATCATCAACATCAGCAAATAAGAAATCTTCATTATCAGCTATTGATAAAACCAACTTCCCATCATTATCATCAAGAAATTCGCCTCTCTCGTTTAATAACTTTAAAGCATTCCATTGCTTTGGATTGTGACTGGCAGTTAAAATAATACCACCTTGAGCCTTTTCTTCCGTAACTGCAATTTCAGTTGTAGGAGTTGTAGCCAATCCTATTTCAACAACATCAATACCCAAACCAAGCAAAGTTCCCACTACAAGTTTATCGACCATTTCGCCAGAAATTCTCGCATCACGACCAACAACAACTTTTACTTTACCGCCTTTATTTCTTCGGATTACCCAAGTACCATAAGCTGCTGAAAATTTTACAACATCAAGAGGACTTAGTCCATCTCCCACTTGACCACCGATTGTTCCTCGGATTCCGGAAATTGATTTAATTAATGCCATTTTTATAGAATAATAGTGTGTATATATCAAATTCGATATGCCCTTATGTAGAATAATGACATCATCCCATTGTTTTATATTTTGATCAAAAGTAATAAAACAAAACCTCTCCCCGTTCAAAAAAAATGAAGTTTTTAAGCAGCTAACTAATATATTCTTTGATAATTAATACCTTTGCAGGTTCAGAACATTGATCAGCAATTCAGAAATGGAAGAAAAAAATTACGGTAAAGAAAGAAGAGATAGAGCTTCTTTTGGATCTAAAAAGGATAACGAAAGAAAGCCTGATGGTAGAAACCCTAGATTTAATAGGGATTCAGAATCACGCAATGATGATAACGAAGATAAGTCAGAATTCCCTAGAAAACGTAGAGAGAGTTCGGACAAACCTTACCGAGACGACTCAAGATCTAGATCTCCAAGAAAATTTGAAGATTCAGACAGAAGAACTAATCGTTCAAACGATTCAAGATCACCAAGAAGATCTGACGACAACCGATCAGGAAGAATTTCTGACAGAAGAGAACGCTCTGATGGATCTAGATCAAGATCACCAAGAAGAGATGATGATGGTTTCTTTGGACAAGATTTTGATAAAAGAAGACACAGAAGAGAACATTCGAACTCAAGATTTAAAAAAGATTCAGATTCTGGAGATCGCAACAGAAGACATTCTGACGAATCAAATGAAAATCAAGAAGAAAACAAAAAGTCTTTTGATCGATTTGAAAACAAACCAAATCGTGAAGTACTTCAGAAAAAACATTACAGCAAGAAGAAACAACTTGCTCATGCCAAAATATCAGGTCCTGAAGATGGTATGTTAAGATTGAACAAATTCATCTCAAACACAGGTGCATGCTCTAGAAGAGAAGCAGACAAACGTATTGAAGATGGCCGTATTACTGTTAACAACAAAATCGTTATTGAAGTTGGTACGAAAGTAAATATAAAGGATGTTGTTTGTATGGATGGCATACAACTACAAGCCGAAGCAAAAGTTTATTTGGTTTTAAACAAACCTAAAGATTTTGTGACCACGCTTGATGATCCAATGGGAAGAAAGACTGTTTTGGATTTAATTAAGCATGCTTGTGACGAAAGAGTTTACCCAGTAGGACGATTGGATCGTATGACAACTGGCGTATTGCTTTTCACTAATGATGGTGATTTAACAAAGCGTTTGACTCATCCTAGCTACAACAAGAAAAAGATTTATCATGTATTTCTTGATAGAGAAATTACTCAAGAAGAGTTAGATCAGGTATCTGCTGGTTTGGAATTAGAAGATGGTGAAATTAAAGCTGATGCAATTAGTTTTGCCGATTCGAAAGATAAAAAACAGGTTGGTATCGAAATTCACTCTGGAAGAAATAGAATTGTACGTCGAATTTTTGAACATCTGGGCTATGAAGTTGAAAAATTAGATCGTGTATTTTTCGCAGGAATTACCAAGAAAAATATTCCTCGTGGAAAATGGAGATTCTTAAGCCAAAAAGAAATTCAAATGCTTAAGATTTATTCATAAGCATATTCAAATTCTATCATATAAAAAATCCCAGCATCACTACTGGGATTTTTTTTGATCTTATATTTTCTTATACCGATTAGTATTTAAATTTACTCACTAATTTCACTACGTTTATTATTGAGGTTTAAATATTTATCGGCATAATATCTGTATGCAATTTTACATTTAAAATGATATTAGAATTGCTTCAATAAGTTAGCCATTTCGATTGCAGATACTGCCGCTTCGAAACCTTTGTTTCCAGCTTTTGTTCCAGCACGCTCAATTGCTTGCTCGATAGAATCGGTAGTTAAAACCCCAAAAATAACAGGCACTTCGGTATCTAATGAAACACTAGCCACACCTTTTGTTACTTCGCCCGATACATATTCGAAATGAGGAGTTGAACCTTTAATTACAGCTCCTAAACAAATTACAGCATCGTACTTACCACTCTTCGCCATTTTTTTAGCGATCAATGGAATTTCAAAAGCTCCAGGAACCCAAGCAACATCAACATCATCTGTTGAAGCTCCATGACGATTAATTGCGTCTAAAGCACCTTCTAGTAATTTACCTCCAATAAATTCGTTAAAACGACCGGCAACAATACCGAACTTCAAATCTTTAGCAATAAGATTTCCTTCAATTGTATTCATATTATTGTATTTTATAGTATTCGAATATCTAGAAAATGTATCAGGATGTTATGCGTCCCAATATCACTCAACAAATTATTTTACTCCTTTAATTTTTTTATCATCGTTCTGCATGTTCCACTTTACATCTTGATGTAACATGTGTCCCATTTTATTCATTTTGGTCTGCAGGTAGAATTCATTCTTCTCATTACAGGTCATCTCAATTTCTTCACGAGCAACAATTTTTAAACCATAACCTTTTAAACCTGCCACTTTAAGTGGATTATTTGTCATCAAAGTCAAATCTTTAACGCCCAAATCTGCTAAAATAGCAGCACCAATACCATAATCACGTAAATCTGCCTTAAATCCTAAAGCTAAATTTGCTTCTACAGTATCCATCCCCATATCTTGTAATTGGTAAGCTTTTAGTTTATTCATTAAACCAATACCTCTACCTTCCTGACGCATGTATAATAAAACTCCTTGTCCAGTTTCATTAATTCTACGTAAAGCTTCCTGAAGTTGATCTCCACAATCACAACGCATAGAACCAAACGCATCGCCCGTTAAACATTCCGAATGCACTCGAACCAAAACAGGATCAATTGTATTTACATCTCCTTTTACCAAAGCAACATGATGCTCTCCAGTTATCTTATTAATATAACCATGAGCTCTAAATTCACCATGTTTTGTTGGCATTGCTGTCTCTGTTACTTTTTCAATTACGCTCTCCGTTTGTCTACGATATTCAATCAAATCCGCAATTGTAATCATTTTTAAGTCGTGCTTTTGAATGTATTCTCTCAACTGAGGAACACGAGCCATTGATCCATCTTCATTCATGATTTCACAAATTACACCAGCCGGATATAATCCAGCCATTCTTGCTAAATCAACAGCAGCTTCGGTATGTCCTGCACGTACCAATACACCATTTTTACGAGCCACTAATGGGAAAATATGTCCTGGGCGAGTAAAATCTTCTGGCTTTACATCTTTATCAAAAATTCTTTTAATTGTATGAGCACGTTCGTGAGCAGAAATACCTGTGGTACAATCTGCAGCATCAATACTTACTGTAAAAGCTGTTTGTTTTGCATCTGTATTGTTGTAAACCATCATATCGATGTTCAACTCATCCAAACGCTCTTTCACAATTGGCATACAGATCAATCCTCCAGCTTGTCTGGCCATAAAATTGATTGCTTCCGGCGTTACCATTTCAGCTGCCATCAACAAATCACCTTCATTTTCACGATCTTCATCGTCAACCACGACAATCATCTTTCCTAACTTGATGTCCTCAATCGCCTCTTCAATTGTATGAAATTTCATAGTCTTATGTATTGTTGTTTGTTTTGATTATTTATTAAGCAAAGCCATTCTCTTTCAAAAAATTCATCGAAATATCAGACTTCTTTGTCTTAGCTGACTCTTCTTCTCTGTGAAACATGAATTTTTCAATATACTTAGCAGTCATGTCACATTCCAGATTCACCTTTTCTCCTTTTTTCTTAGAAGTTAAAGTAGTATCCTCTTGGGTAAGCGGAATAATGGAAACTTTAAATATTTTTTCATTCACATAAGCGACAGTCAAGCTGATACCGTCAATAGCAATA
>JADGFH010000333.1 GCA_016743925.1 Labilibaculum sp. | reverse complement strand
TGCTTATTATGCGGAACTTGAAGTATGTAAAAAATCCTCAAGAGGAAGTAAAAGTAAAAAGTATTTTAATTTTGTATTTGATAAATCCTGGAAAATAAAACAAGTAAGAAAATCTGAAATTACCCCTGATTACAGCAATTATCCTAATGGTGATAAATTAAGAGAAAGAATACCTTATATAGAAACGTTTTCTTTTCAGGAAAATATTATTGATAGTATTGTATCTAGTGCATTAAATTGCGAAGTAAGACGTACTGTTCACCACCCATGGTATTGGGAGAAATAATTTATAGGAATTAGAAGAAGTATAATATTATTTCGATGTAAAAAACAAAGTAAGCGCCACTTCCTGTTAAGGAGTGGCGCTTTTATTCTTGTGTTTTAGAAGCAAATTCGAAATGCTTTTATTTAAGAAGCTTGTTTGTGTTTTTTGGTTGGTTGGTAATAATTCCATCGGCACCAATCGAGAGCATTTTGTTTATGATAGAAGGAGAATCGCAGGTCCAGGCATTTACCTTTTTGTTTGATGCGTGAATTGATTCAATAATGCTCGAAGAAAGGAAAAAACAATTCACATTGTAGGCTTTAATATATGAATTCTCGTCAGGTCTGAAAGCATGTGGCAAGCCATCGAAGGCAAAGTTGAAAGCGGGCAGCACAAATACCTCCAGTTTATGCAATTCCAGTGAAGAATCCAGCTTGTGAATTTTCTCAATAACATCCATATTAAAACTCTGCACAGCACACCATTGCTGAGCATTGTGTTTTTGAATGATTCCGACTACTTTTTTTTCGATATCAGGATAATAAGGATCGCCTTTTTTGATTTCGATTAGTAGTTTACACCTGCCATTTATAGCTTGTATAACCTGCTCTAACAAAGGAACTCTTTCGTTTTTAAACTCTGGCGAAAACCACGATCCGGCATCTAACTTTTGAATCTCTTCCCAGGTCAAACTCTTTATTTTTCCTTTTCCGTTGGTGGTTCTGTTTACGCTTCTGTCGTGCATCACACAAATTGCTCCATCCTTGCTTTCATGCACGTCTATTTCGATGTAATCCGAGTTATCTTCTATGGCTTGTTTTACTGCTGCAAGGGTATTTTCGGGCATTTCGCCACCAGCACCTCTATGCGCGATAACAGTTCGTTTGGGAAAAGGATCTGTACCTGAATAAGTGATCAGCCTGATGTAGTGAAATCCGCTGTAAAGTAAAGGGATACAGAATAGGATTAGAATGTATTTTCTGATGCTTGTTTTTTTGTTTTTGCTCATTTTATTCTTCTTTAAAATTCGATGCCAAAAAGTTTATCAAATACATGAGTTGATAGTTTTTTAAACCATCCTTTGTAATTGTCCGCTTCGGTTCCGTACTGCATAATTTGTTTTAGAGATGCACTAACTTTTGGGTCGTTTTGGAAAGACCAAATGATGAAGTTGCCAAACTTATGGGTTAATAAATCTCCTATATTTTCGTAAGATTGATTGTAATTGATCAATTCCTCGCGGAATTTGTCGATTTCGGGAAAGGTAGAATTTCTTAAGTTGTTGTAAATAAAGAAATCTACTTCTTTGTGATGATAACTTTTAATGGTACCCAGGGTTTTACACAAAAAGGTTCTTAGATTGTCCTGATAATTTGCACGATCGACTTGTATGGAATCCAATTCGATAATTGTCGATTCGTACCGTATTTTATTGATTACGTATTCGAAAAGTTGCAATGCACTTTTGTAGAACCCAAAATCGGTAACCAAAACAGCAATATTTTCAATGCAACAGTACAGCAAATCCTTATCCATATTTTGCATTGCTTCATCAATAAGCTGATAGAAAATCGGCATTGGATATTGATCTTCTTCTCGTTTGTTTCCATCGCCGTAATGGGTACAGTAGGCTGCACCATACCAATTAAGGGTGTATTGCTTGTAAGGTTTGTTGTTGTTGGCTTTGCAATTGTTGTGGGCATAATACGTACCCTTGCATCTTAGGGTCCAATTGTAAACCAGGGTCGAAAACAAACGCATGGCTTCCTTGTCAGGATTTTTAGTTTTGATCATATACCTGAACAGCACATACAAAATAGACATCTGCATGTAATTCACCGAGGGATGTGATTTATCGGCATCGTTAATTTGCTGAACAATATTTTCGATGCGTTTCCAGTCTTTAAATGCCTGCATAATTAATACTCTCTCCAGCATTAAAAAGCTGTAGGCATCGCCCGAATACATTCCTTTCATCACCAAAGGATGCAATGCTGTAAATTCCCCATTGTCATTGGTGAGGTAAGCCAACAGAAGGTCATATCCCTGCTGCGACCATTCTCCATTTTGGCTGACTTTTGGAACCTGATCCCAGAAGTGTTGGTATTCGATTCCATTGTTCACATATTCCGATTGAATGGTAGCCAACTTTCGCAGCGTGAATTTCTTTAATACCGGAAAAACAATGCTGAATTCGCTTAATATTTTTGTCCATTGATTGATAATGGTAAAGGTGAATTCATAATCTTTGCTGAGATCCACATCTTTTTTGCTCGATAAATCTTCCACAATCAATAAAGTACTGATGCGAATGGCGGGCTCGAATACATGCTTCTTTAACGAATCGTTCCAGAAATTCAGAATCACATTCGATTTGGTCATTTTTCCTGCAAGCTGATCTAAAATTTCAGACCACAGGTTTTTGTCCAGTTTGGTGATGTAGTAAACATACAAACTAACAATATCCCTTACTCTTGAAACCGGGTTGGCCATGGCATGCAGAAGAGAAGAAACCGGATGTTTTTCTTTAGGATACAAATGATTTTGATAGATATCCGATTTAAAGATTTCGTAGATGGCATAAATGGCGATCTTTTTTACCTGTATGGTGGGCGATAAATCGTTCAAGATTTGATTTCGCTCCTGCAAGTGGTGCTCATATTTTGCCGACTGATTTTTGATTTTTTTTTTACTGTAATCTTCCAACAGTTTCTCCAATTTATCAAGCTGTTTTCCCTTTTCGCTCGAATACTCTCGCTTGTGAGACAACATTTGTTCTAACAAGCTCCAAAGTTGGTTGTAATCTTCCTGCAAAATCACCGAAAGTGCATCGATAACCAATTGCTGCACTTCGTAATTGTTGTCGCAAGCCAGGCTTAAAATGGTTTTTGGATCGTTGTTTTTGTCCAGATAATCCTGAAGCAGGGCAGAACGCAAGGCATTACGCACCACAGCATAATTTTTGCCAGTTAGCAGTTCTCTTTTATAGGATTCTGGTGGGATGGGAAGAGCCGGATGAGTCAGCTTTGTATTTTCCTGATCTTTAAAAATGCGAGCGAACAAATATTCCTGGTATCGTTCGTAAACAAATCGAATTTCATCGCTACCATATTTTTTCTCAATTTTCAGAATTCCCTTTTCGATCAATGCATCAAAAGGAAAAGTGAATTCAAAATTATCGTTCTGAAAAATACTTTTGCTCAGGCTGTGTACCGGATAATCATCATCGTCGTATGCCATAATAAGCTGATCCATCGAAATGGAATCCTGACCCGATTTCCAGAGGTATTTGGCAATTTTATTGAGCAGAATGTGTTCGCGCTTGTTTTTTGCTGATGGAGTAATTCCCTTTTCCTTTAGTAGATTTTCAAACAGTTGGTTGGAATGGAACAGGCGAATGTCATTGGGTAAAACCTGATTTTGAAATACCAGGGAAGCCATTTTTAAGATCAAGGGATCGCTTAAACGATTTCGAATCAGGTTAAAATCGGCATGAAATAATTCCTCGCTACTGGTTTGGAGTTGATATTTATGCTGATATTTTTTGTAAGTGCACTGCAATTCCGATTCACTCAAATGCTGAATGGTGGTGTGTTCCTCTTTTCGTTGTTTGGAATAGTACAAATCGTGCTTGATCGCCGATGCTTCCAGTTCAATCAGTTCTTTCCAGGTGTAAGATCGACAGCTGATCACAATTTTAAGATCGGGCAAATTGTGTTTGATAAAATACTTGTCGATTACCTTTAACAATTCAATAGGACCTTTCTGATTCTTCTGAGAAGTTTTATCGAAATAGTCTACACATTCGTTTATGGCATCGAAAAAGAGGTAGATTTTCTTTTTGTTTTGATTGGCTAGAATCTGCAAATTGGTCAGGAGCGTTTCCAGCTTGAGCTCTCCGAAAGCAGTCTGAAAATATTCTTCCACGCTGATATTCGAAAAAATCTTGCTGTTGATACAGATAACACACTCGTTCCCTTTTAGCAATTCGGAAGCCCAATGACAAATTTGATTGGTTTTTCCGCTCCCTGCACTTCCCAAAAGAATAAAAGCAGTTGATGTTGATTCAGCAAACTGTTGAAACGAGTCGCTAACTTGATTGCGGTCTGTAAATACCTCGGCATCGTACTTTTCTTTCGACATTTCAGCCAGGAAACCATAGGTTTGATTGTTCGATTCCTCTAGGTAATCAGCCCATTTTTTTTCGCTTTGCAAAAGAGAAATGCTTTCCTTTTTGCGTGCTTCGATAACTGAATACTCCTCCTGTAAATTCAGCATCAATAGCCCAACTGCAAAATTGATGGTGTAGTTGCGAAATTCGGTGGTGCAATTTCCTGTGATTAGGCTTTGAGGCTGTTTAAAATCGTCGGCATTCAAATTAAAACTTTGCACAATTTCCTTATCCGATAGATCTTTTATCTCGTACAAAAAAGCTTCGGTAATCATTCTGCATCCCTTTAGGGTGTTTATCGCATCGAGCAGAATTTTTTGCTCCAGAAAATCGGTAAATTCATTCTGCAAGTGCAGTAGTTCTTCATATTTGCCCTTTTCTTTCCATACCGTAGCATTTTCTTCTATTATCGCTTGCAAGTCCAAACTTTGGGCGATTAAAAATTGGTTGTTTTGCTCATAAGCATTCAGGCTTGAATAATCGCTCAATATTGCCAAACAACGTTTGGAACAGAAATCGGTTTGAGTTTTCTCATTGGCAAAAAGTTCCTCCATCTTTTTTTGCCAAGCCTTCATAGACTTATTCCAAAGGGCATGTATGTAATTAAGGAGTCCTTTGTTTACATGATTCTTTATTCTGGAAGCCGTACTTAACTGTTCCTTGTTTTCATGATGCTGAAATTCTTTACGGATTAGGGTTCTTATTTCGCAGCCATTGGCTTTCACCTCCGCTTCGGCAAAGTATCTGATTGGGGATATTTCTGTTATCAGCATATTATTTTTTTTACAGTGACAGATGAAAGTTGTTGTTCACTAAAAGCTTGATATTACGGAGGATATCTTCTGCTTTCAATGTCGTTTTCTTCACCATCATTTTTTGGAAATGGAGGTTTCCAATCATTTCCAAAATTAACATTTGGGTTCTCTATAGTTTTGTTCATAGAAATTTCAACTGAATGTTTGTTCCGTACGAACTTGGTTAGCTACCAAAGATAATAAACATTCTCAAAGAGTGAACATAAGCAATTCGATAATTGCTTTGAAAGGACGACTTGTCGTTTTGCTTACTGTTCATTCATCCTTTCACAAACTTTTTACCAGAACAAATTCTGGTTTTCAATTTAAACGCTCACTAAACCGTAATCGGCGAGCTATGTCTAAAAATTTAAATCTAAATAAAATGAAAAATTATACATTTATATCAATCCTATTAATCGCTTTATTCTCTTTAACTTTTGTTAGCTGTGATAAAAATGATGAGGATTTTGTGCCGGAAGATAAGCAAAGTTCGATTTCAATTAAAGTCATGAAATCAAAACTAAAATATGGTGATGATGATGACGATATACCAGATTGGCCAATAATTCTTGAAGGTACAACAGTTCGTTCTTCAAGTGTTACATTGGAATCTGTACCAGGGTTCGAAGTGATGGATGAGACGACCTCAAATACTGCTGGAATTTTTTACTTAGAGGTAGAGGAGCCAGGGAATTATCTTGTTTCGGTGAATGGTCAAGATGGTTTTACCGAAGAGCTTGAGATTAGTTTAGAATAAAATAACATATTCAGTTATTTTTAATAAATTAAGAGAGTCATATTTATGGCTCTCTTTTTTTAATTTCACCTAAACCCAATGAAACGATATTTACTGCCTAAATTCTTAATTTACAAATTGATTGTATGTGTATTTATCCTTTTTATATCCACAACCCTTGAAGCAGAAAATAAATCAGAACGTGAAGAGATAGTCGATCTTATTACTTTAGGCATTAAGCATTGGAAGCAACATTCTTACGATAGTGCTTATGTGTACTTGTTAGAATCGGAAAGAAGAGCTGCTCAAGCCCAAGATACACAACTGATAGTTGTAAGTTTAAATAATATGGGATTGCTTGAAACTTCAAAAGCTAACTACAAAAATGGTATTAATTGTTTCCAAAAATCATTGAAATATAATTCGAACAAAAATAGTTCAAAGCTAAATACACTTTTAAATCTTAGTAAGGCTTATCGCAAGATGGGAGATTATGAATCAGCATTAAGTTATTTGTATAAAACCAAAGACATTGCTGACAGTCTACAAAGAAATAAAGAGCTTGCTGCGTGCTATAATGAATTTGGAATTATTAAGAAAATTCAGAAAAACTATACAGAAGCGATTTCTTACTATCAAAAATCTTTAGATATAAAAC
>JADGFH010000332.1 GCA_016743925.1 Labilibaculum sp. | reverse complement strand
GTTCATAATCTAACAAATGGTTTTTGAAGATAAATCCTTTTCTGGAAATCTATATCTATAATAATCACTATTTAATAAAACATTCATCACCTCTAAACTCATGATAAAATTACAAAACTGAGATTGTTGTTTTGTTATCACAAATTGATGAACCACCGATAATAATATCAAATTTACCCGATTCAAACTTGGTATTTCCATGCCTATCAATCAAAGCAAAATCTTTTTTATGCAATTGAAAATTGATCTTTTTTGTTTCTCCAATGGCTAAGCTTATTCTTTGAAAGCGTTTAAGACTTTTAATAGGCACCGATACGCTGGCCTGCTTGTCTTTAATATACAATTGAACTACTTCATTGGCTGGCATAGCCCCTTTATTAGTTACGCTAATAGAAACATCTAACAGCTTGCTATCATCAAAATTATGATTGGAACAAATCGGTGCTGAATACTTAAGAGTTGAATAGCTTAATCCATAACCAAATGGATAAAGTGGTTCTTCTCTAAAATAGCGGTAGGTACGTCCTTCCATATGGTAATCTTCAAAAGGTGGAAGATCATCTACTGATTTATAAAAAGTAATGGGCAATTTTCCACCCGGATTATATTCGCCGAAGATGACATCAGCTACTGCCTGTCCTCCCGCCTGTCCAGGATACCATGCCTGAACAATAGCATCGAGCTTGTTCTGCTCCCAGTTATATGCCATGGCACTTCCGCTCGTGCTTATAAATATTATTGGTCGTTCTAAAGTTTTAAGTTTCTTCAAAAGTTCAAACTGAACTTTTGGAAGCTTGAGATGCGTGCGATCTCCCCCTTTAAATCCATCTACAGCAACTGGCATTTCTTCTCCTTCCAAGCGTGAAGATATTCCTCCCACATAAACAATCGCATCGGCCGACTTAATCTGTTTAAACATTAATTCCTTATCTCTCATCAAAGGAGTATTCCATCTTAACTGGCAGGCCGATAGCCATTCATTAGTACAAGAATATTCCATCTTTAATGCATACGTATTATTTTTTGCCAGTTTTATTCCGCCATTTAATTTATCTCCATCATATACAACTTTACCATCTAAGTAGACTTTAGCATCACCTCCCAACACATGACTTTTGAAATAGTAGTGCCCGTTTTCCTTTGGGCACAAAGCGGCTGTGTAGCGAACTGACCAATTCTTTTTTTGCATATGGTCAATAGGTGCAGCACCACCCCAGTCAAAATCAATTAGCTTATGGTATCGGATTGCAATTGGTTCTCCATCAAAATTAACATTAGCAAAATATTCAGCTTTTATTCCATCTTTATCAAAGACCATACTTGGGACACCGTCCATAAGGCGTTCTTCCGACGTTAGTTCGCAAGCTTTATGGTAATATACCTTGGTATGTTTAGACACGCTTTTTTGTATGCCCTCCAGAATTGAAGTTCGGTGGCTAGGTGTACCAAAGTAGTTTCCCATCATAAATTGGTGATCATTGGCATGAGGACCAATTACAGCAATTTTTTTTATTGATGGAGATAGAGGTAATGTTTGACCTTCATTTTTAAGCAACACCATACTTTCTCGTGCAACTTTTAATGCAAGATTCTGATGTTCTATCGATTCGTTTTGCAACGCATCTATATCTGTAAATGGATCATTTTCTGGCGTTTCAAATAAACCCAATTTGAAACGTGCGGTAAATAACCTTTTAACAGCCTGATCAATTACTTCTTCTGAAACAAGTCCTTGCTTAACCGATTCAGTAAGGTGCATGTATACCGTACCACAATTAAGATCACACCCGGCTTTAACAGCTATGGCTGCAGCTTCCTCCGGTGTTTGTACAATTTTATGGTATTCGTATATGTCCTGAACAGCTCCACAATCGGATACCACGTAGCCTTTAAAACCCCATTTCTTACGCAAAATATCGTGTAACAACAAAGGGCTTGCTGTAGACGATTCTCCCAAATAACGATTATAGGCTGACATTATCGACCATGCGCCACCCTCTTTAATGCTTGCTTCAAAGGCCGGCAAATAGGTTTCCCAAAGATCTTTGGGGCTCGTATAAGCATCAAAATAATGACGGTTTGGTTCTGGTCCGCTATGTACTGCAAAATGTTTGGGTGTGGCAATAACCTTTAAGTAATTTGGATCATCACCTTGTAAACCCTTAATAAAAGCCACTCCTAGACGAGCTGTTAAATAAGGGTCTTCGCCATATGTTTCTTGTCCTCGTCCCCATCTTGGATCCCTGAAAATATTTACATTAGGAGACCACATTGTTAGGCCCTGATAACGCTCCCTAAATCCTTGTTTTACGCGTTGATTATATTTTGAACGTGCTTCGGTACTAATAGCATCGGCCATTTCCTGAATTAGATCTGGATTCCAAGTAGCAGCCAAACCTATAGCTTGAGGAAAGGATGTTGCTGCGCCGGTTCTGGCAACTCCATGTAAACATTCATTCCACCAATTGTATTCCGGTATTCCGAGTCGTTCAATTGCTGGAGCAATATCTAACATTTGCGCTACTTTTTCATCAAGAGTCATTCTCTCCACCAAATCATTAACACGCTCTTCTATATTTAAACACTGGTTCTTATAATCTAATGAATCATTTTGTCCATGCGATTCAGAAAAAAAGAAGAACATTAAAAATATTACAATCAGACTAGCTGCAAAAGATTTTTCCATAATCTATGGTTTTAAGTTAACATTATGTGATTTATAGATCCGTTATGTCACTATCTTCAAGCTTGGTAAAGTCTAAATATGAACACAGATATTTAGTATCCTCAATAACTGAAAGAATAACACATTTTAATGGATCGGGTATAATTAGTTGAAAACTCATCCGCATGAGCAAAGTAGCTTTTCGACTTAGTAAATTATTGCTAAGTTAAAATTAATTCATAAAATTAGTAAACAAAGACAATTATGAATATCAACAATAAACCAATGCTAAATAAAAAAGTAACATAGAAATGATTTGCAGGAACCCTATCTACGTATTCATTTTTTTTTAAAAACGGCGTAACACCTTAACTTTTTGTCTTTTACTTACGGTATTTATGAATATAGCAGCTTTTTTCATTAAACAAATTCATACACTGCAGTCTTTTAACTATTTTTGGAGATCAAAAATCCACAGGATTTAAGAATGCATAGAAATTAAAGAAGGAATGGAAGATATTAAAGATAGAGTGCTTGGCGTTATTACTGATGGTAATTTAGACTATAAACAGAAAAAGCATCATTTGGCGTATATTGCTGAGAGTACTCAAGCTTACCCTGAAATCTCAGATGAAGCTAAAAAGGCCTTGCAAGAAAAAGTAATTTGTGATCTTTTTGAAGGTCATGCACCCTATCGTCCTAGATATGTTCTTCCAGACTATAAGTACGCCCTTAAAACAGGTGTTAGTTACCTTGAATTAGAGCCTCCAACAGATTTCGACGAAGCGATCAATTTTCTATCAATACTTTATATTCAGGCACCTTCGATTACTGGTTATTCTGTTTATTTGGGAAATATCGATCAATTTTTACTTGGCTATGTTGGTAATTTATCCGAAGAAGAAATCTATAAAAAAATGAAACTGTTCTGGCGATTTATCGACAGAACTTTACCTGATGCTTTTGTTCATGCCAACATTGGTCCTGAAGATAATATTATTGCAAGGGTAATTTTACAAATCGAGAGGGAACTAAAACAGGTTGTTCCGAATTTAACTTTGAAGTACGATACGGAGAAGACTTCGGATGCATTTTTAACAGATGCCGTGAAAACCGTATTTGAGGTGGCAAAACCTCATATTGCCAATCACAAAATGACTGCCTCCGATTTTGAAGGAGATTATGGCGTTGTAAGCTGTTACAATTCTTTGCCAGAAGGTGGCGGATCTCATACCTTAATACGATTAAATCTGAAAAAAATAACAGATACTCATGTTGGCGATACAAAAACTTTCTTTAGCGACACATTGAAAAAGTATTGCGAAATGACCCTCGATATCATTGAAGCAAGGACTAAATATCTTGTTGAAACGGTAAAGTATTTCGATACTGATTTTCTATCCAAAGAAGGCATTATTTCTATTGATAATTTCTCAGCAATGTTTGGATTTTACGGCCTTGCTGAATGTGTAAATCAATTGATGAAAAACAATGGACAGAACTTCTTCTATGGAAAAGATGAAGAAGCAAATCAATTGGGACATCTTATTCTTGAGGAGATGAAAAAAATTGTAGATTCTAGAGAACTTCCTTATTGTAATGCAAACAAAGGAAGAGCATTTTTCCATTCTCAATCGGGTATCGATATCGATATAGAAGAAACTGCAGGAGCTCGAATTCCGATTGGCAAAGAGCCAGATATTTATTCACACATCAATATGGTTGCGCCACACCATCATTTGTTTTCTGGTGGTATTAGCGATATTTTCCATTTTGATAATACGGTAAAAAGAAATCCTGCTGCAATTCTCGATATCATTAAAGGAGCTTTTAGAAAAGGCATGAGAATGTTTACATTTAATTTGTTGGATAGTGAATTTGTACGAATTACGGGCTATTTGGTTAAAAGAAGTGATCTGAAAGATTTTAGAGAAGAAGGATCGAGATATGGCAGCGCATTATTTGCTGCAAATTCGATGGACAATGCAAATGTAGACGAACGTGCGTGTAAAAGAGTTGATTCCAATGAGCGAACTGCAAGCAAATATTAGTGGAATCATCAAGTCGAGTGTGATAGATGGTCCTGGAAACAGGATGGTCATCTTTTTTCAAGCTTGTAATTTGAATTGCATGTATTGCCATAATTCACATACCATTGGTTTGTGTAATTTATGTGGTATTTGTGTGCAAGCCTGCCCTACTCAGAGTTTGAAAGTTGATTTAGAAAATCAGCGTATGCTTCACAAAGAAGAAAGCTGTACTCGCTGCGATACCTGCTTGAAGGTATGTCCAGAAAACAGCAGTCCTTTTTACAAAAAAATGTCAGTAAATGATATCATCGAAGAAATTCTTGAGGTGAATGATTTTATTTCGGGCATTACCGTATCTGGTGGCGAAGTAATGTTACATGCCGAATTTCTAAAGCATTTATTCCAATCAATAAAACAACATCCTGCACTGCATAAATTGTCGATACTTATCGATTCAAATGGAAATGTAGGTCAAGATAAATGGGATTCAATAATTGATTTAGCCGATGGTTTTATGCTCGATATTAAGGCATATTCTGCAGAAACACACAAAAAGATAACAGGATACTCCAACGAGAAAATATTGAATTCAATTCAATATTTAGATGACAAAGGTAAACTCAAAGAACTTCGCTTGGTTTTGGTTCCCAATTGTAATGATGGCGAAACCGAAATCAAAAAAATTGCTCGTTTTATGAAATCTCTATCTCCAAAAGTTGAGAATGTTCTTATCAAAATGAGAAAACACAGCATCCGAAAAGAATATGCCTATCTCACAGAACCCACTGAGGACGAAATGAAAAACACCCAGAAAATATTTGAAGAATTGAGTGTTCCTATTCAGATCACTTGAATTAAAATTAGCAACAGATTAAGTAATGAAAAAACGCTTGGAATTTCATTGCACATATCCATTTAGACATTAAAAGATCTCTTGCCTTCAAAACATAAAAAAAGCTCAGTAGTTCTATCATTCAGTCCTACTAAGCTCAATAATGATAAGCATTTCATCCTTCTGTTAACGAAAGTCTTTCAATGCTGTTTGTACTATTTTAAGATCGCTTTCTTTATCGCGAATAATTTTATTTTTGTCATCGTACGCAAAATCAGAATAAGAAATTACGATCATTGAAATTTCATTTTCAGGAAGTACTTTCGCTCTTCGTTCGTCGTAAATTCTTCTCTGCTCCTCTCTCGAAACACTCTTTACCTTTTCATTCTCTTCCTCGTCTTCCTTTTCTTCAATTACAGCAAGAGGTCTATAATTCTGTATTTCTTTGTACTCTACAACCAACTGCAATTCCTCATAATAAGCATCTACCGGTAGCATGGTTTGTGTTTTTCCATTTTTATGCAAATCTCCCAAAAGGAAATCAAATCTTTTTTGACGATTTGCTTTTAGTGCTAATACTTCATCGCACAAAGAAATAACATAGGTTTCATCGTTGTTTAAACGAGTGGCAATAGCATCATTTTCCAATTTCTTCTTTTCCTGCTTGTAGGGCACATTTGGAACCGTTACATTTGCAGGAATAAAATACCAATAAGTGTGTTCTCCATGTCGCTCAGCATGAACAAAAGGTATTAAATTCAACTGATTGCTTGCATCAAGATCTCTAAGTATTAAGCGAATCGGCAATCCTTTTTTTATGTCTTTTGTAAATATTCCAGCTTCAATAAAAGCTGACATCAACTCTTTTACGGGTACTATTGTTTGTGATGCATTGGCGTTAAAATACGCTTCAATTACTTTATTTATCTTCTCTATTTTCGAAAGATCCTTCATATTATTGTGAATTATTTATCTACTACATTATTCTAATCACTCAAAACGGATAATTTTTCTCCATTATCCTACAAATTCTGACAAGAAACATTACTCTTCATTCATATTCTAACAAAGTGTAAATATAGACTTAATATCATTGATAAAGGCTATACGATCTGCTCTC